>CAMWNA010000015.1 GCA_947175515.1 uncultured Clostridia bacterium
GAAGGATGTGGGTTCGTGTTTCTATGTTTATTGAGGTGTAGCGCAGTTTGGTAGCACGTCCGGTTAGGTCGAAGGATGTGGATTCGAGTTTCTATGTTTATTGAGGTGTAGCGCAGTTTGGTAGCGCGTCTGGTTAGGGACCAGAAGGTCGTGGGTTCAAGTCCCGTCACCTCAACCAAAGCCTGCTGGCTGATTAAGTCAGCAGGCAAATTTAATATTAATGTGCAGACGTCATAACTATGTGATTTTCACGTCTTAAGTTAACGTAAGTAGGTTCGTGCATTTACCGCCAAGCGTAGCTTGGCGCTACCGTCACCACGGGAAATTTTAACTAAATATGCAGGTGTCGCCTAGCGGTATGGCGTCAGCTTCCCAAGCTGATTTCGGCGGGTCCGACTCCCGTCACCTGCTCCACTTATCCGCCAAGCTTTGCTTGGCGGTTTTCTATTTGAGTTTCAGGCAAACAATTTTCTTTTTCTATTTTGATTAAAAACATTTGAAAATGACAAAAACTTTTTCGGAGGATGTTATGAACCCTATTAAAGAAAAATCAAGAACTCTTGAAAACAGTTTTTTACCGCTGAAAAAAATGTACCCGAGAAGTTATAATAAAGCAAAAACTTCACCCTATACGAAAACGCGCGTAATACTTATGAACGGCACGGAATTCGAGTCGCAATGGTTTATGCATAACTTTGCGCGCCACTGTGACGAGCCCGAAATTCTTGCTGCACTTGCAATAGTCCGTCGCCAAGAGCAGCAACAGCAAAAAAGAATAAGCTGTTTAAAGCCTTTAAACGAAAGTATTCTGGAAACCACTATCGCGTACGAACAGCTTGCTGTTGATTTGACTGCTGTGCTGGCAAGGCACGAAAAAGACGAAAACAATATAAAAGCATTGAATTTTGCGCTTTTAGAGGACTTCGACCACCTCTACCGCTATGCCAATCTTCTTAAAATGGATAAGAATGAGGATGCGGATATGCTTGTCGGTAAGTTTACTGAAATTATGCCCGGGCGACCTACCGTTGCCGAGCACCGCTATCCTTCAGACGACGTAAAACCGCATATGAACGCGCAAACGGCAGACCTATATTCAAAGCTGGTTGCAAGCACGATTACCGCAGCGGAACAGCAGACGATGAACTATTATATGAATATTGCGCAGTGGTACAAAAACGATTTGGGCAGGCGTCTTTATGCGGAAATTGCCATGATTGAAGAAGCTCACGTTACGCAATATGAAAGTCTGAAAGACCCTACTTTAACGTGGCTTGAACAATGGGTTATGCATGAATACTGCGAATGTTGGCTCTATTACTCCGCTATGCAGGACGAAAGCGACGAATATATCAAAAAAATCTGGAATGACCACTTCAAAATGGAAGTTGCGCATCTTAAGACGGCGGCAAAGCTTTTAAAGAAGTTTGAAGGTAAAAGCTTTGAATCGGTTTGCGGTTCGGGAGAGTTCCCCCAGCTTTTAAAGCTAGGCGGAAACAAGGACTATATACGAAAAGTTTTAGGCAGCACTATTCAGCTTACGGCTGATAACACGGAAGAAAAGCACGATTATAAGGACGTTAAGAAAATTCCAGACGACCACAGATTTTTCGATTATCAGCAGTATATGTCAGGCGACCCCGACAAGAACCCTTCACACTTAGTGATTAAAAAGGCAATTGAAAGACTTGGAAAAGATTACAGGTATCAGGACAGCGACCACCCTGTAAAGGAGCTGAGAAGCCGCGAAAAAGACAACACGACTATTGCAAGAACAAAATAAACGTTTTAAAAAAGCACGGCAAACAGCCGCGCTTTTTTAAATTTAGGATACAGGAATTTTATAATTCGGATTTTTTATGAATTTTCTAATCTCTTTAAAAGTGTATTTCTCGCCGTTATCTTTAAGCATTGTCAAAAAATATCTTAAAGCGGCGCAGGTGTTCGGGTGCATACCCTCTTTGTCCGTTTTGCTTTCAAAATATATAAGCGGATTTGAGTCAGTATACTTATCCTTCAAATATATTTTTCCTGCGGCTATGCGATCGCAAATCATTTCCGCAAGGTATTTTTTCGGCATCTCTACGTAAAATTTTCTGCCTTCGGCGAAGTCCGTCCAATATTCAAAGTGATGCTTATTCCTGCCCTTGTGATGCAGCCATGCAGCAGAATAACCGTAAATTTCGCGTTCCCTTGCCTGTGGGCTGCGGTTACCCTGAAAGTATCTGGCACCTGCCCAAAATTCCGACGGACTGTATTTTGATAAATCATGCAAAAGTCCTTGCTTTATGAGTCCGCATTTGAAGCAGTGCTTCCTTACAAGCCGCCTATGCCGCGAGACGGTAAAAAAGTGTTTAAGGATTTTCATTAGTTAAACTTCCACTTCCATTCCGTCGTAGGCTGCAGTGAAGCCGTACCTGCTTGCAATATCAGAAACATGAGCTTGCGTAGGATTGCAGTTGTGGGAAAAGTGAGTAATTATAAGCTTAGTCTTATTTTCTATAATTGCTCTTTCGTATAGCAAATCTTTCATTAGCAAACAATCGTTAATGCCCATATGCCTAGCGTTCTCGCCGCCGTCCGACTCACCGAAAGTACAGTCAAAACTGACGGCGTCGGCTTTCGCGTTATTGCTTTTTAAAAAGTCAAAAGCATCCGCGTTTACCCTGCCAGTATCATACAAATGAAGATAGCCTTTGCCGTTCTTTTCTATATAAAACAAAAGCGCGTCCTCGGTTTTACTATGGTTTGCAGGTATAGTTAATACTCTGTAACCGCCGACTTGATAAGCTGTATACGGCTGCATTACGTTTAATTTTATTTTTTCGGCTATTTCGGGCTTCATTTCACGCGCGGTACATTCTTTAAAGACTTTTTCCACTTCTGCATTGCCGTAGATATTCAAAACAGCGCCGTCGAATTTTGCATACTTATATCCGCGCAAAATAAAATCGTGAGCGTAGAAATGGTCCATATGGGAATGTGTTATAAGAAGATATTTTAACCGTGCAAAAGATAATCCGCTTTTTAATGAATGAAAATACGCCTCGGGCGGAAAGTCAACGGATATAATATCGTCTAAAATCACCTGAGAGCGAGTGCGGAATTCGGATTCACCTAAGCTCCTGATATTTTTACAGTATTCGCAGTCGCAAAATAATGCGGGCACGCCCTCCGCTGCTCCCGTGCCTAAGTATTTGATTTTCATGATTTTACAGTCAAACAGGGCGTTTGACCGCCCTGTAAATTAAACTTCGTATATAATTGTTACGGGTCCGTCGTTAAACTGCTCAATCTTCATATCTGCGCCGAAGATGCCGGTTTTTACTGTACAGCCCAGATTGCGCAGATTATGCGCCACAAGCCCGTATACTTCGTTTGCACGCGCAGGCTGCTCCGCCAGCGTAAAACTCGGGCGGTTGCCGTGCGAGCAATCGCCGTAGAGTGTAAACTGCGATATAAGCAAAATCTCACCCTTAACATCCGCAACGGAAAGATTCATTTTACCTGCTTCATCTTCAAAAACGCGAAGGCGGGAAATTTTTCCCGACATAATTTCCGCCTGTTTTTCACTATCGCCGACTTTTATGCCGAGATAAACGGCAAGCCCGAAAGGGATTTCAGAAATAAGTTTTCCGCCAACGGACAACGCGGTATGCTTTACGCGCTGAATTACCGCTTTCATTAATAATTATTTGCCTACCCTTGACATATACTCGCCTGTACGGGTATCGATACGGATAATTTCGCCTTCTTCAACGAACATAGGCACCTGAACGGTTGCGCCGGTTTCAACAACTGCATTCTTCATTGCATTTGTCGCGGTGTTGCCTTTAACGCCGGGTTCGCACTCGGTAATTTTAAGTTCAACGAAGTTTTCGGGCTCAACCGAGAATGCGGTACCTTTAAGGAACTTAATGGTAACGTTGTCGTTTTCCTTAATGTATTTAAGTGCTTCCTCAACCTGATCTAAATTCAAAGTTATCATTTCAAATGAATCGGGGTCCATGAAATAATAGAACTCTCCGTCGGTATAGGAATAGGACATCTTCTTGGTTTCAACCTGTGCGGTTTCAAGCTTTGCGGTGGGGTTGAAGGTTATATCGGAAAGAACCTGACCTGTTACCACGTTTTTGAGCGTAGTTCTTACGAACGCCGCACCTTTACCGGGTTTTACGTGCTGAAATTCGGTTACGGTGTAAACACCCTTGCCGTTATATTCGAAAGTAGTGCCCTTTCTGATGTCGCCAGCTAAAATTGATGCCATAAAAATATTTCTCCTTGTTATATAAACGTATTTATAAAATTATCAGTTTTTTATCGCTGTCGGTAAGGCTTATGACCTTGCCGTCTTTGAGCATAACGGTATCCTCTATTCTTATTCCGAAGTTACCCTCAAAGTAAACCCCGGGCTCATCAGAGAAAACCATATTATTTAAAAGCACGTCATCGCTTTTAGGTGACAGACGGGGAAACTCGTGAACGTTAACGCCTATTCCGTGACCTAACGAGTGTGTGAAGTATTTATCAAGCTCGTGATTTTTCAAAAAATCTCTTGCAACGGCGTCTGCCTGTTTGCCTGTCATACCGTTCGTTATACGCTGTTTTGCAAGCATATGCGCGTCCAGAACGTTTTGATAAGATTTTTTAAATTCGGCGTGACGGCTATCGTCGCCAAAAAGAAAAGTACGCGTACAGTCAGAACAATAACCGCCGAATTTACAGCCGAAATCTATTAAAACAACGTCGCCGAATTTAAGCTTGCGCATACCAGTTTCGTGGTGGGGAACGCTTGAATTTTCTCCGAACGCAACAATCGTTGCAAAACTTGTGCCGCTTGCGCCGAATTTACGCATCAAAAATTCCAACAGCGCGGCTACGTCGTTTTCGCTCATATCCTCTTTAATGCAGTCTAAAAGAGCAACGAACGCTTTATCTGCTATGGAACACGATTTTTCGATTAATTCAAGCTCGTACGCTTCCTTTACAGACATAGCGGAAGTGAACGCAGGCAAGCTGTCAATAAGTTCAATACCTGTATTTTTCAGCTTTTCAAAATCGGGATAAAGAGTTCTGCCGAAGGGTATTGCAACTTGTTTATAGGGTTTTAAAAGCTCCACAACGCTGCCTGTAAATTCCTTAACTAAAATATCCGTACCTTTGAGTGCGGCAGTTGCGCCTTCAAGGTACCTTGAATCGGTATAAAAAACGCTGCAGTTAGCATCCGAAAGCACGTAACCGAACGAGGTTGAAAGTCCCGTAAGGTATTTACGCAAATCTTCCGCTTCGGTTAAAACGGCTTCCGCGCCGACGAGTTTGAATATTTTTGCCGCGTTGGTATGCTTCATTTACTATCCTTATTTTACCAAATTTATAACCTTATGTCAACGCTTCCGTATATGCGTTTCATTTCTAATGCATCCTCTGCCTGAGTACCTGCGGACTCGCTGACTATATACGGTTCGAGTTTAAGCTCTTTGAGTGCAACGGCAAGCGGTTCGAATTCGGGTCCGTACTGCGTATCCTCAAAAGTCAAGTGCTTGATTTCGCCTTTACCTCCGTACATTATTTTGGAAAAATGTACGTGGAAATGCTTTACCCTCTCATATCCGAGTTCGGCTATCATATATTCCAGCCTGATTTTATAATCGGAAACAGTTTTAAGGCTCCCCTGTTCCCTTGCGTTTAAATGACCGAAATCGATGGTCGGCAAAAAAACGTTATCTATTTTGCAGAAGTTCACTACTTCTTCCAAAGTTCCGATTTGTGCTGTTTTACCCATAGTTTCGGGACAGAAATACAAATCTTCAAGGCTGTTCTGATATATATAATCTCTCAGCGTTTTAAGTCTGTCATGCGTTAAGTTTACGGCTTCTTCCCTAGTTGCCTTACCCTGAGCTGCAGGATGGAACACAAGCCGTTTGCCGCCCATAAGCTTCAAATACTTTGCACTGTCCAGCACGTAACCGAAAGACTTTTGTGCTGATTCGTCAGAAGGGTTGGCAAAGTTGATAAAGTACGGAGCGTGGACGCTGATTTCTACGCCCTCGTCCTTAAAAGCCTGACCTATAGTTTGGGCTTTGGCTTCCGAAAGCATTATGCCCCTTCCGAAAGAATATTCATAACAATCAAGCCCCAGCCCCTTTACAAAGCCGGCAGCTTCTTCCGTATGTTTATAACCAGCGGCGTAAAAGCTTGCGCAGTTGCCGCTCGGTCCGAATTTAATCATACTTTAAACCTTAAGTCTTGCGCGTTTTAAATCTTCTTTAAGCTGAGCGGTAAGCTCCGCAACAGATTCGAATTTTTCCGTTTCCCTTATCATTTCAATAAATTCAACGGTTACGGCCCTACCGTATAGCGAACCCGTAAAGCCGTCAATATAAGCTTCGAGGATAACCGAAGTTTCATTAAACGTAGGTCTGCCGCCGTAGTTAGCTATACCGACAAGCTCTTCTTCACCGACGAGACATTTAACCTTGTAAACACCCTTCTTGACTTCAACCTTATCGACGGGATAGCGCATATTTACTGTGGGGAAACCGACAACCTTTTTGCCGCGGTTTGCACCCTCGATTACGATACCCGTAACCGAATAATTTCTGCCCAAAAGTGCGTTAGCCTTAACAACGTTGCCCTGTTCAAGACAGTTTTTTATCAAGGTCGTACTGACCTTTTCACCGACGTAAGTTTCGTCCTTAACGGGCATATACCAGATACCGTTTTCCTCGTCCTCAGCATACGCTTTAAGCTGGGCTGATTTGCCCTTGGCGCCTGCGCCGAAACGAAAATCTCTGCCACTCATAAGAGCTTTAACGTTCAATTTATCGTCAAGGCTTTCCAAGAACTGCTGCGGAGAAATCTTCTTGAATTCGTCTGTAAAGTCTATTAGAAGTACGAATTTGACGTTAAACTGCTCCAACAGCTTCATTCTTTCTTCAAAGGTATAGAGCTGTCTGCCGCCCTTGCCCTCTTTGAACATCATTATGCCCAAATCAAGACCGTTGATTTTCGCCTGAAGCTTTGCTTTCTTCAAAAGCTCGGCGTGACCGATGTGAAGTCCGTCGAAACATCCCAGAACGAGCAAACTGGGGAATTCGTAATTATCCTCGTTGTACCTGATGATTTCTAACATAGCTTTGTCCTAACCTTTAATTTTCTTAAGTTTGCTTCGGCAAGTCCGTAAAACGAGCCGTCTGTAAAATATATTTTATAAATCCCGTCGGGCAATTCGCACGGAACAGAAAGTCCGTTGAAAAGCTTTTTAGCATCTGCTGCGTCGGGATAAATGCTCCGATACGGCAAAACGCTGTCCGTTGAAATTATAAAATCCTGTAAGTTTTCAGCCGTCAAACGGCTTGTCGGAACGGCTTTATCAATACTGAAACAGCCGCTCTGCGTTCTTTGAAGCGCACTCATCACTGCACAGGTTTCAAGCTTTGCGCCCATATCGCGTGCAATCGAACGGATATACGTTCCGCCGCCGCACTCGATTTCAAAAGAATACGCTGTATGCGAAGCTCTCTTTAAAAGCTTTATCGAATAAACGTTAACCTTTTTCGGCGGAAGAGAGAACTGTACGCCTTCCCTTGCGAGCTGATAGCCTCGTTTACCGTCTATATTCTTTGCGGAATAGTTCGGTGGTATTTGCATTACCTCGCCGCACAGCTCAGGAATAATACTTTCAATTTCGCTTTCATCTGGAACTCTGCCGCCCGTTTTCAAAACCGTACCAGTCGTATCAAGCGTATCGCTGTCCGTACCGAATTGAAATTCCGCGATATATGTTTTGCGCTTGTCCAGAAAATAGTCGAAAAGTCTGGCTGCGTTACCGATTGCAATGGGGAGAACTCCGCTTGCCATAGGGTCCAAAGTTCCCATATGTCCGCAAGGCGTTCCCGAAAGCCGTTTTAAAATATTTACTTCGTGCGCGGAGCTTACTCCAACCGCCTTATCTATAACTACAAAGCCCGTCATAAATTCTGATAGACGGCATAAGTGAGTTTTTCTACTACCTCTTCCAGTTCGCCCACAAGGACGCAGCCGCTTGCAAGAATATGTCCGCCGCCACCAAAAGTTGAAGCAACCGCGTTAACGTTTACTTTACCCTTACTCCTCAAAGATACCTTATAATGGCGCTTCTTTGTTTCCATAAGAGATATAGATACTTCTACGCCGTCAACCGTTAAAGGAAAGTCTACAAAACCTTCAGTAAGGCTTTTATCCGCGCCCGTATCGGACAAATCCGCAAGAGATGTTACTATAAACGTCAGTTTATCGTCCAGTGCGAAACGGATTCCGTTCATCACCCTGCCGTAGAGGATTGCACGCTCCTTAGGCTGGCGGGCAAACATATTGTAATTTATAAGATTAACGTCCGCACCCTTAGAGCGAAGGAAAGCCGCCGTCTCGAATGATTTTGCTTCAACGTCGCAATGGGTAAAGTTGCCGCTGTCGGTAATGAGTCCGAGCATAAGTAAGTCCGCAATTTCTTTGGTTATTTCAAAATTTGCAGCAACTAATACGTCTGTCAAAATTTCACAGCTTGCGGGGCACACCGTTACGTAGTTGTACTTTGCAAAGCCGGGATTGGAAACGTGGTGATCTATATTTATTGTTGCGCCGGTAAATTTTGAAAAGGCTTCTGCAAAAAGCCCCATACGCGCAACATCAGCACAGTCAACGCAAATAAAAGTATCGTATTCCGTCTTAGTCGGAAGTCCGCGCCTGACCTGCTTCATAGCAGAAAGAAAGGAAAATTTTTCGGGCGGAAGGTCTTCACAACACATTATAGCAGACTTTCCTGCATTTTGCAAGGCAATACACATAGCAAGTCCTGCGCCGAGCGCGTCACCGTCGGGACGGGCGTGGCAAAAGACTGCAACGCTTTTAGCTTTATTAAGTTGTTCCGCTATCTCCTGCAAAGTATTATTCGTCATCTTTATCCGCGTCGAGGTTTTTTAAAATTCTGTCTATTTTCGCGCCGTATTCCATACTTGAATCAACGGCAAAGCGAAGTTCAGGCACCGTCCTCAAGTGCATTACCTTAGAAAGCTCGTGCCTGATAAAACCAGCATTCTGCTTAATTATTTCAAAGGTAGTTTTTGCCTTCTCCGCATTCGGATCGTATATGCTTATATATATATTTGCGCTTTTTAAATCAGGCGCGATATCCGCTTCGGTAACGCTTATAATCGCGCTCATTTCAGGATATTTATTCCTGAGCTGCTGCGAAATTACTGCGGAAATTTCTTTTTGAAATTCTCCCGATAAGCGCTGTCCTCTAGTTCCTTTCATTAAAACTCCTTAACCTGCCGCTACCTGTTCGATAAGGTAACATTCGATTATATCGCCGACTTTGATATCGTTGAAGCCTTCGATTGCGCAACCGCATTCAAAGCCGAACGCAACTTCCTTAACGTCGTCTTTAAAGCGTTTAAGCTGCTGAACGTTGCCTTCGACGACGAGAACGTCGTCACGGTAAATTCGCAGCTTGCCGCCGCGGACAATTTTGCCTTCAAGAACGTAACAGCCTGCGATATTGCCGACGCCGGTAATTTTAAACGTCTGACGGACTTCGCATTTGCCGAGATAAACTTCGTGATATTTAGGCGAAAGCATACCCTTGAGCGCCGCCTCGACGTCGTCAAGCAAATCATAAATTATACGGTAAGAACGTACGTCTACCTTGCTTCTTTCTGCAAGCGCCTTAGCCTTGGTATCGGGTCTGACGTTGAAGCCGAGAATTATCGCGTTTGAAGAATCGGCAAGCATAACGTCGGTTTCCGTAACCGCGCCTGCACCGCTGTGAATCACCTTAACCTGCACTTCTTCGTTTGAAAGTTTGCTTACAGACTGCTTTACCGCTTCCACAGAGCCCTGTACGTCACCCTTAATAATTAGGTTCAGATTCTTCATATTGCCTTCGGCAATTTTACCGAAAACGTCGTCGAGAGAAATTTTAGCCGCAGTCTTAACCATTGCATCGCTTTCCTTTCTCTTTCTTTCTTCAATGACCTGCTTCATAAGCGCCTGAGAAACGGCGTAAATAGAATCTCCGGAGTTAGGAACCTCCTCCAAGCCGAGCACGTTGACAGCCATAGAAGGACCTGCTTCCTTTACCGTTTTACCCGAATCGTCAATCATTGCGCGGACTCTGCCGGTAACCGTACCGGATATAAGATTATCGCCTGTGCGCAACGTTCCGTTTTGTATAAGCACGGTTGCAACGGGTCCTTTGCCTTTATCAAGACGCGCTTCGATAATAACTCCGCGGGCTTCCCTTGCCGGATTGGCTAAAAGCTCCTTCATTTCGGCTATGAGAAGTAAGTTTTCCAACAGCGCGTTTATTCCCTCGCCCGTTTTACAGGAGATAGGACAGATAACAGTATCGCCGCCCCATTCTTCGGGAACGAGTCCGTAACCCGTAAGATCCTGTTTAACTTTATCTATATTCGCGCCCTGTTTGTCGATTTTGTTTACGGCAACTATTATTGAAACGTTTGCCGCCTTTGCGTGGTTTATTGCTTCTATCGTCTGCGGCATTATGCCGTCGTCAGCCGCAACAACCAAGATGACGATATCCGTAACCTGTGCGCCGCGTGCGCGCATTGCGGTGAACGCTTCGTGACCGGGGGTATCGATAAAGGTAATGCCCTTGCCGTTAACTGTTACCGTATATGCGCCTATATGCTGGGTAATACCGCCCGCTTCGCCTGCAGCCGCGTTTGATTTGCGGATATAATCCAAAAGAGAAGTTTTGCCGTGATCGACGTGACCCATAACGGTAACGACAGGCGCACGGGGTACCAAGCTTTCAATTTCTTCAACGGTATCCGCCTGCTGCTCAAACAGCACTTCTTCCGCAGTTTTTTCGGGCTTGTATTCAAGCTCTATCCCAAGTCCTGCGGCAACAAGCGCCGCCGTATCGTAATCAACGGATTCGTTAACGGTTTTCATTATGCCTTCTTTAAACAGGCGCTTGGTAATTTCAACGGCGGAAATACCGAGCTTTTCCGAAAGCACTTTCAAAGGTATTTCATCAGTCGTGACTATTGCATGCTCGATTTTAATCGTCTGAGTATTCTGCTGTTTTTTATCTTTCTTAAGTCTGAGTTTTCTGTAACCGCTCTTGTTCTCGTCAAAGTCTTCTATACTTGCGCCCTGTTGTTTTTGGAGTGCGCGTTTTGAAACGGTGCGCCTTTCTTTTTCAACGTAAGTTCTGTCAAAGCCCTGTTTCTTTTTATCGGGTCCGAAATTCTTTGATTTAGCCGGCTGGGGAGCAGGAGCAGGCGCAGGCGCCGCCGTTGCCGCGCCGTTAAAGCGCGGTCCTTGCGGTCTTGCAGGACGCGGAGCGTTGCCGTTATTAACGTAAGGCGTATTGGGTCGCGCCGGTTTATTAGGACGGGTATCGCGGTTTACAAAAGTTTTATTATCGTTAGCGGCAGGTTTTGAAGGCATAGGTTTTGCCGCTTCCTTAGGTGTTGCAGTGGGAGCGGTTTGTTTTTCTTCCTGCTTTTCAGGCTTTACAGAAGCTTTTGCAGCCTCCTCTGCGGCACGTTTAGCCGCTTCTTCCGCGGCAAGCTTTTCTGCCGCAAGCCTTTCTTCCTCAAGCTTTTTCGCGGCTTTCGCCTTCTCTATTTCAAGAAGGTTTTTAAGTATTTCGGCAGCCTGTTTTTCAGCCCCGCTTACCTTTTTAGAAAGCTCGGCTATAGCTCCGCCGGAAATAAGCTTACCTATATTCTCTATATCCTCATATCTTTTTGCCATATTCTAAATCACCGCCTCCGGTATATAATTCGTAATTTATATCGCCGCTGTTTAATATCGCGTCCGCTAAACTTTTATCCGAAATTGCCGCTAATTTGCACTCGGGCTTGTTTACCACGTCGGATAAATTTTCCTTACATATTAAAAGCGGACACGCAAATCTGTTTTTAAATTTCAATGCAAGCCTTTGTGAGTTTTTGGCTGCGTTTGCATCCATTATCAAAAGGCGAACGCCGCCTTTCAGCGAACCTATCGAAGTTGCTCCAAGCGAAATTTTCCTCGCTTTAATGCAAAAGCCTATATAGGTACGCACTTTACTTTGCGCCAAAATATTCCACCTCGATTGCGTTATAGACTGCGTCGTCTACACTGCACGAAAAAGTTTTATTCAATAGACGCTGCTTTTTAAGCTTTTTAATACACTCCTCTCCGTCGCATATATACGCGCCACGGCCTGCCGCTTTGGAAGAAAAGTCGAGAAATATTTTGCCTTCGCCGTTCTTCACGATACGGAGCATAGACCTCTTTTCTTTAAGCTCCCTGCACGCTATGCACATTCTGAGGGGAATTTTCTTACTCTTCGGCATTATCCGCGTTTAATTCTCCGTCTGCTTCTTTTTGAACTTCAACCCCGATCTTCGCCGCGGCAGATTCGCTTTTAACGTCGATTTTCCAACCGGTCAGTCTTACTGCAAGCCGAGCGTTCTGACCGTCCTTACCGATTGCAAGCGAAAGCTTATCGTCGGGGACTACCGCCATAGCCGTATTTTCACCGTCAAGCTGGGTTACGGAAATAACCTTTGCGGGAGAAAGCGCCTTTGCAATAAATTCAAGCGGATTTTCCGACCAAGGAATAATATCTATCTTTTCGCCCTTTAATTCTTCCACAATCGCGTTAACGCGGGCGCCCTTATTTCCTACACATGCGCCGATTGCGTCGACTCTGGCATCCTCGGAATAGATTGCTATTTTCGTTCTAGCACCCGCTTCGCGGCTGACTTCCTTAATAACTACAGTTCCCTGCTTTATTTCGGGAACTTCTTCTTCGAAAAGCTTTCTTACAAGTCCGGGAGCCGCGCGGCTTACAAGCACCTGTGCGCCGCGGAAACCGCTTTTGACCTTTTTAACAAAAACTTTGATTTTATCGTTGACGTTATATTTTTCACCAGGAACTTGGTCGGAAGGAAGCATTAAACCTTCAACCTGACCCTTGCCGAGTTCGATATAGACGTTTTTTGCGTCGATTTTTCTTATTACGCCTACGAGAAGTTCGCCTTCCTTATCCGAGAATTCGTTTACGGCGGCGTCGCGCTCAGTTTCATTGAGTTTTTGTAAAATTACCTGCTTAGCCGTCTGCGCTGCAATACGGCTGAAATCTTTGGGAACGAATTTTTCCGTAACCTTATCGCCGAGCTTATAGCTCTTTTTTATAGTCTGGGCTTCGGCTAAAGAAATTTCGCTGTCCCTGTCAACGACTTCCGAAACTACGGTTTTGACCTTGAAAAAGTCAATAGTACCTCTTTCGGGATTAAGCTTGATATCAACGGCTCCTACTGCTTCGGAATACTGTTTTTTACAAGCAGAAACGAGCGCGTTTTCAAGCGCTTCCAAAAATACCTGCTGGGGAATTCCTTTTTCCTTTTCCAAATCTGCAAGTGCCGCAAAGAAATCTTTATTAGTCATTTTACATCTCCTGACTTAAGTTTACTACGTATATTTCAATCTGACAATCAGTCAAATTTTATTGCTTTGTTTATTTTGGCAATTTTGTTTAACGCGATTTTTACTTCCTCTCCGTTGAAATTGAGAGTTACGCTGTTTTCGTCGAAGCCGCACAAAACGCCTTCAAGAAATTTTTTACCCTTTAATGGTGCGAAAAGTTTTACTTCAACTTCCTTATTTAAATTGCGTTCATAGTCGCGTTGGGTTTTGAAGGGTCTGTCAAGTCCGGGGCTTGAAACGTTCAACGTATAGGGTGCGCCGTCCGAAGGGTCGAACTCGTCAATGGGGTCCATGATTGCGTTATGGAATTTTTCACAGGTATCCAAGTCAACGCCGTTTTCTGTTTCAATAAAAACCGTCAGCGTTTCATTGCGCTTGTCAAATTCCACATCAACTATCTCAATATTCATTTCAGCCGCGTAGCTTTTTAAAAACTCGCGTATATCCTCAACAGGCTTAAACTGCATAACTACCCCTTTATATGAGTATTGAGTGCCCGTCAAAGGCACTCAATCTTAACATTAACTATTAAGCTTGAGATCATTTTAACATATTGAATTGTAAATTGCAAGTATTATTGCAATTTTGGCAAAGATTTTTTTATTTTTATGAGTTCTATAAAAATTTTTGCCGTGACGAGCGCGTCGTCTATCGCCCTATGATGGTTAAACACAATGCCGAAACGGTCCGCAACGGTATTTAATTTATAGTTCGACAAAAACAGCAGTTCCTGAGATAGAGGAATAGTGTCTATTATCTTTCTTTCAAGCATATAGCCGAGCTTTGCGCAATAGTAATCAACGAACTTGAAGTCAAACCCTGCAATGTTATGTCCGACTAAAATCGCGCCGTGGCAGAATTTAAAGAAATCCGGCATAACCTGCTCGTACGTGGGAGCTGAAGCAACCATCTCTTCTGTAATACCCGTTAAGCGGATAATTTCATCCGATAGCTTTTTCTGCGGATTTATAAACGTCGTAAAGCTTTCGGCAATAACGCCGTCAACAACCTTATACGCGCCTATTTCTATAATCCGGTCCATATTGCCCGAGCTTGCCGCTGAATTCAGACCTGTGGTTTCCAAGTCGAACACGACGAAGGTTTTACCTTTGAGGCAGTCAGGTATGACGCTTTTTGTGAACATATCCGTCTGTTCGATATCAGAATACGGTCTGGGCTTTACCGCACCGTAATACTTCGGAACAGGCTTGGACGTGCGCTTTTCCGGCACGAAGCCTTCAGGCATACTGCCGTAATCGATAAAGTTTGCCGTAAGTCTTATAAAGCCGTTGTACTGTTCAGATTTGCAAGTGCAGACTATGCTATCGCCGATTTTCAAAGCCTTTATTTTTTCAATGCTTTTCTGGCGCGGAAAGTAGGTCAAACGAAGCATTGCCGTATCGTCGTTTAACGTATAGGAGTAATAAGTTTTATCCTTATTCTTTCCTGTTTTAAATGTGCGTTCCTGAATATCTTCTATTCTGCCGCAGACGATAACCTTTTCGCTTTCGAAATTCATATCGCAAAGATATACCGCGCTCGTCTGCTTTTCCGTGCCTTCCAGAAATTTAAAGTTTGAAATATCAAACCTTCTTACGGGCACTTCGAATTCCGTGTTTTCTTCGTCCTCTTCAACCTGAATTTCGTTTGCCGATTTTAAGCTTTTGACGCATCTGCCCGTAAATTCGCCGCAATAGCATTTTTTAAGATAATTTATTACGCTTTCGCTCACTCCGTCAGTCGAAGATAGCGACTGCATTACAGATATTTCGAAGTCGTATCCGTTTTCGGTTTTTTCAACTTTGATATCATCCGCACCGAGGGTTACGGAAATTGCCTTGAAATTTTCTTCAACGCCTTCTAAAATTTTGCGTTTAATCATTTCATTGTCAGGGGTAAGCTTTAAAATTTCAACTACAGACTCGAAAAATTCCGGCACGAAGGAACGCACGGCATTTTCCGCGCAAGCCTTGTCCTCTTTGGAATAGGCCTTATCCGTAACGAGTTTTACCGTTACGCGGCGCCTTAATTCTTCAAGGACGATTGAGTTTATTATCGCATTTTCAAAATTATTTACTTCACGCAATTTTTTAAGTACTTCGTCAATCATTTAAAATTTTATCTATCTCCCCGAAAAATTCGCTTTCGGCTTCCTCGACTTTAACCCGTCTTATAATTTCGCCGTCTTTAAAAATAACGCAATAATCTTCCGAGCCGGCAATTCCCAAATCGCAGTCCTTTGCTTCCCCCGGTCCGTTTACGACGCAGCCCATAACCGCAATCTTTAAAGGCTTGGAAAACTTTTCAACGTATTCGGTTACCTTTTTAGCTAGCGCCATAGAATTCCAGCGGCAACGTCCGCAAGTCGGGCAGGAAACAACGTCAACGAAATTTTTATCCAACCCCACGGCGCGGAGTATACGCTTTGCCGCAACAACTTCTTTAACGGGATCGTCGGTTATGGAAACGCGCAAAGTGTCACCTATGCCGTTTAACAAAAGTGCGCCGAGCGCCGCGCTTGATTTAACGACAGCCATTTGCTCGGTTCCGGCTTCGGTTACGCCGATATGCAGAGGATAGCTGCACTTTTCCGATAAAAGCGTATATGCCCTAACCGTCAACGGAACGTCGCTAGCTTTAACAGAAATTACGATATTTTCCACACCCTCTCTTTCAAGAACCGAAACGCTTTTTAATGCGCTTTCTACAAGAGAATATTCGTTTCTGCCGTATTTTTCAAGAAATTCCCGCTCAATACTGCCCGTATTCGAGCCGACGCGCACGGCTATTTTATGTGCTTTAATACAGTCGGCAACGGCTTTGATTTCCTTTGCGCCGCCGATATTGCCGGGGTTAATGCGGACCTTGTCGCAACCGTTTTCGATTGCGGAAATCGCAAGCCTGTGCGAAAAATGAATATCCGCAACAAGCGGAATATTTATTGAATTTTTGATTGCTTTAATCGCTTGCGCGTCCATCTCATCCAGAACGGAAACACGGATAATTTCACAGCCTGCAGTTTCAAGCGCAGAAATCTGTTTTAAAACGCTTTGGACGTCGGACGTTTTGCACGAACACATCGATTGAATTTTAACGCTTTCGCCGCCGCCTAAAAAAATATTGCCGACTTTGATTTTGCGTGTATTTTTTCTTTCCATTTTTCAAAAATTCAGACAGTGTGCGCCACTGCCTGAAATTCCTTTATTTTTTACTGTCCATTAAAGTCTGTAATTCTTCCAGAAAGCTTGAAATATCCTTAAAAGACCGGTACACGCTTGCGTAGCGGACGTACGCAACTTCGTCATACTTTTTAAGCTCGGTCATAACGAGTTCGCCTATAGCCTTGGAGGAAATTTCCTGCTCCATTGAATTGTAAACTTCCTTGGTGACGGCGAGGACCATTTCGTCGATAGAATTCATAGAAACGGGGCGCTTTTCGCACGATTTTATAATGCCGTTCTTGATTTTCTGAGCGTCGAACGCCTGACGTGCGCCGTTGGTTTTTACAACGAGTACGGGGGTATCCTCTATCGTTTCATAGGTAGTGAACCTTCTGCCGCAGTTGAAGCATTCGCGTCTTCTTCTTATCGTTCTGCCTTCTTCGGCGGAACGACTGTCAATTACCTTGCTGTCCTCATATCCGCAGTATAAACATCTCATACTTTTTTCCTCACAGGTTTATTTAATTATATGCTTTATGCAAAAAATCAGTAAAGCCTTAAAATTATTTAAAATATTTAACTCCGCTTTCGAATATGCGCATATCGAAATTTCCGTCGTAGTTTTTATACAGGTTTTCGCCAATTCTTTCGCTGTGCCCCATTTTGCCGTACACTCTTCCGTCGGGTGAGGTTATGCCCTCTATCGCCCAAGTGCTACCGTTAGGGTTAAACGGGCTCTGCATAGTGGGCGTTCCTGACAAATCTACGTACTGGGTTGCTATCTGTCCGTTAAGGCGCATATTTTCAAGCCCGTTTTGGGGAGCAATGAACTTGCCTTCGCCGTGGGATACGGGAACGGCGTATACGTCGCCGACTTTGCACGCGGAAAGCCAAGGACTTTTATTGGACGCAACGCGTATCTTCGCCATAGTGGAAACGTGGCGCAAAATATTATTATACGTCAACGTCGGCGAATTGGGCGACAGCGGAGTCACCCTTCCGTAAGGCACCAAGCCGAGTTTTACAAGAGCTTGAAAACCGTTGCATATACCCAGCACGAGTCCGTCTCTGTTTTCCAAAAGGTTCATAATTCTTTCGGAAATTTCGGGGTTCTTAAACGTTGTTGCGATGAACTTGCCAGAGCCGTCGGGTTCGTCGCCGCCTGAAAAACCGCCGGGGAACGCGATAATATTCGCACTGTCTATTGCTTTTATAATTGCGCGTACGCTTTCTTCAATGTCTGCGGACGAGCGGTTTTTGATTACGAGAATTTCAGGTTCTGCGCCTGCAAGGCGGAAAGCCCTTGCGGTATCCAGTTCGCAGTTGGTGCCGGGGAACGCCGGAATAAACACGCGCGGCTTCGCAATCTTCAAGGATGAAGCTTTACCTTCTTTGACAACGTAATCGCACTGAGGTACTTCGCCCTCTGCACGGGCTGTAGCAGGAAATACGGGAAAAAGCTTATGGATATACGCATAAAGCGCGTCGGTATATTTTACGGTTTCGCCGCTTGCTGCGAAGCCGCCGTCCGCAGACGTGCCGAGATACACCGCGTCAAGCCCCGTAAGCGCCGTTTCGTCTTCCGCGGAAACGATTATATCGCCGTAGCGTTCAGTAAAGAGCGAATCTTTACTGCACACGAAGTTGAAGCCGAAGCCGTTTCCGAAACAGCTTTTTGCAACCGCCGCGGCAACGCCGCCCTTTTCAACAACGGTAGCAAACTTTATGTTTCCGCTTTGGATATTTGCGTGAACGACCGAATACAGCTTTTTGAGGTATTCGAAATCGGGAACGAAGCAAGCGTCCTTTCTAACAGGCAGAAGATACAGTCTTTCGCCTTTACGCTTTATTACGTTGGTTATAAGCTTGGATGCCTTTGCCGGAGCAATGGCAAATGAAATTAAAGTCGGGGGAACGTCGATATCCTCGAACGTGCCGCTCATAGAGTCCTTGCCGCCGATTGCAGCAAGACTTAAATTAATCTGCGCGTACAGTGCACCTAAAAGCGCGGAAAGAGGCACGCCCCATCTTCTTTTACTGTCGCGGAGGCGCATAAAAAATTCCTGCAGTGAAAGGCGGATATCCTCGTACTTTCCGCCTGCCGCAACGATTTTGGAAACCGAGGCGACGATTGAATATATTGCGCCCGTGAAAGGCGACGAGGACATAAGCTCCGGACTGTAACCGTATGCGGAAACAGTACAGTCGTCCGTTTCGCCTCCTGTGAATTTTGCCGCCATTGCGATTACGGGAGTTAACTGGTACTTGCCGCCGAAAGGCATATATACGGACTTTGCGCCGATAGTTGAATCGAACATTTCCGCAAGTCCTTTCTTTGAACACACGTTGAGTTCAGAAAGAGTATCTATAAACGATTTGTTGAAATCATTACATTCTTTATCAGTAAAGAACGGCGTTACGAAATCGGTAATTTCCGCGTCCGTTATCTGCTTTACTCCGTTTGTATCGAGAAAGTCGCGCGAAATGTCTACGATAGGTTTCTTTTTGAGAAACATTTTCATACGCCTGTCGCCTGTAACTTTTGCGACAATCGTTGCTGTTAAGTTTTCCTTTGCGGCAAGAGCTATAAAGCTTTTTGCATCCTTTTCGGAAACGACAACCGCCATACGCTCCTGCGATTCGGAAATAGCAAGCTCAGTACCCGAAAGACCTTCGTACTTTTTGGGGACCTTATCAAGCGTAATTTCAAGACCGTCTGCAAGCTCGCCTATGGCAACGGAAATGCCGCCTGCGCCGAAGTCGTTACATTTTTTAATCATCTGCGTTGCGGTTTTATTCAAAAACAAACGCTGCAGTTTACGCTCGGTTAAAGCGTTACCTTTCTGCACTTCCGCGCCGCAGGTCTGCACCGATTTTATATCGTGAGCCTTTGAGGAGCCTGTTGCGCCGCCGCAGCCGTCCCTGCCCGTTTCACCGCCCAAAAGTAAAATTACGTCGCCGCATTCAGGCCTTGCGCGGTAAATCATATCCGATTTAGCGCCCGCAACGACGAAGCCCGTTTCAAGTCTTTTCGCCTTATATCCCGAATGATAAACTTCTTCGACCTGACCGGTTGCAAGGCCTATTTGGTTGCCGTATGAAGAAAAGCCTGCCGCCGCGGTTTTCGTGATGACCCTTTGGGGAAGTTTGCCGTCAAGGGTATTTTCAAGCGGTTCGGTGGGATCGGCACAACCGGTAACGCGCATTGCCTGCAATACGTAGGTTCTGCCCGATAAAGGGTCGCGTATAGCGCCGCCTAGGCAGGTCGCCGCGCCGCCGAATGGTTCTATTTCCGTGGGGTGGTTATGCGTTTCGTTTTTGAACATAACCGTGTACTTCTGTTTTTCGCCGTCGATTACCGCGTCCACCCTTATAGAGCAGGCGTTTATTTCGTCGGATTCGTCAAGATTTTTAAGCTTACCGTCCTTTTTCAGCTTTTTAGCGCCTATGGTTGCAATATCCATAAGGCAGGGGTATTTGCCTTTCTTATTTTTGTAAAGCTCGGCAAAAAGGCTCCTGTAAAGCTCCAAAGCCTTGTTTATATGCACGTTGTCGCTGTGGACCTCTATATTCTTAAGCTCGGTTGCAAACGTTGTATGGCGGCAGTGGTCCGACCAATACGTATCTATTACTTTTATCTCGGTTTCGGTAGGGTTTCTGCCTTCCTTTTTGAAATAATCGCGGACGAAAGCAAGGTCTGCAACGGACATTGCAAGACCGGATTTTTCGTGGAAGGCGGCTATTTCCGCATCCATGAAATCTGTAAAGCCTTCCACGTCTTTTACGCTTTCGGCTTCAACCGTTTCGTGTACGAGAGAATAAGGTTTATCCAAGCTTACTTCCTCACACTCGACAGGGTTAATAAGATGCTTTTTGATACGCTTAAGCTGTTCGTAATTTGCACCCTTAACGGCGTAAACTGTAGCGCATTTTATCAGGGGGCGTTCCTTTTGTGTGAGGAGCTGAACGCACTGCGCCGCGCTGTCCGCGCGCTGGTCGTACTGTCCCGTGAGATATGCGACGGCAAACACGGAATAACTGCTGTCGAAGTCGACTTCCTCGTAAAACACGTTGTCTACGGGAGGTTCGGAAAAAACGCTTGGAACCGCAGCGGCAAGCTCGTTTGCGGAGATTCCTTCAATATCGTAACGGATAAGCGTGCGCACGTCCGAAACGGAAATTTTAAGAAGGCTGCGGATATCTTCCGTGACCTTTGCAGCCTGTAAATTATCTTTCTTTTCTACGTAAATTCTGTAAATCATTTCTTTAACCTTCGCGGTATTTTATTCCTATATCCTTGCGGTAGTGCATATTTTCCCAGCTGATATTTTCAGCAGCCGAATAAGCCTTACTGCGCGCTTCTTCTATATCCTTACCCTTGGCAACTACACCCAAAACTCTGCCGCCGTTTGTGACGAGCTTGTTATCCTTAATAGCCGTCCCTGCGTGAATAAGAGTTGCGTCGCCTATATCGCCTATTTCAATTTCTTTGCCCTTTTCATAGCTTTCGGGATATCCGCCGCTTGCAAGCACTACGCAGACGCACGCGCCGCCTTCCCATTCGATTTTTACGTCGGAAAGCTTTTCTTCCGTTACGGCTTCGAAAACGTCCAATAAATCGGTTTTAAGCATTGGAAGAACAACCTGAGTTTCGGGGTCGCCGAAGCGCGAGTTGTATTCAACCACCTTCATGCCCTTATCCGTGCGCATAAGCCCGAAGTACAGGCAGCCTTTAAACTTCCTGCCCTCTGCGTTCAGCGCTTTCATAGTGGGAATCATTATGGTTTTCATAACCTGTTTTTCAAGCTTTTCCGTCCAAAACGGACAGGGAGAAAACGTACCCATACCGCCCGTGTTCAAGCCCTTATCTCCGTCGTTTGCGCGTTTATGGTCGCACGAGGTTATCATAGGGACAATGGTTTTTCCGTCGGTGAATGCAAGCACGGATACTTCTTCCCCAGGGGTGTACTTAAGTCCGCGCATACATTCTTCGATTACTATTTTATTGCCGGCAGTGCCGAAGGCTTTATTAAGCATAATTTCCTTTAAGCCCGCTTCCGCCTGTTGGAGCGTTTCGCAAACCAGCACGCCTTTGCCCAGCGCCAGTCCGTCGGCTTTCAAAACTATCGGCGCGCCCTTTTTACGGACGTATTCCAAAGCCTTTTCGTAACTTTCGAACGTTTCGGATTCGGCTGTGGGAATTTTATATTTCTTCATCAACTCTTTTGCGTAAGCCTTGCTCGATTCTATTACCGCCGCGGCTTTATTGGGACCGAAACAGCGTTTGCCCATAGCTTCAAGCTCATCCACAAGCCCTGCCGCCAACGGATCGTCGGGAGCAACTACTATATAGTCGATTTCGGGATGTGCGGAAACGTATTCCTTTACTGCTTCCGTATCCATATAATCAACGTTGACGTTTTCGGCGATTTCCGCAGTGCCTGCGTTGCCTTTCATACAATAAAGCTTTTCAACGCGCTTGCTTTTTTTAAGCGCAAGCAGTATTGCATGCTCTCTGCCGCCGTTACCTATAACCAAAACGTTCATACTTTATCCTCTGAAAAATTTATCAGTGTTTGAAATGTCTGTCGCCGACGAATACCATTGCGATACCTGCTTTATCGCAAGCTTCAACGGAATCCTTGTCGCGGATAGAGCCGCCCGGCTGAATTATTGCGGTGATACCGGCTTTGACGCATTCTTCAACGCAGTCGGAAAACGGGAAGAACGCATCCGACGCCATAACCGAGCCTTTCGCTTCTTTGCCAGCGTGAGCTATTGCCTGTTGAGCCGCCCATATTCTGTTAGTCTGACCCATTCCAATGCCCGTGGTCCTGCCGCTTTTACCTATAACTATTGCGTTGGACTTCGTGTGTTTTACGACCTTCCAAGCAAACAGCATTGCATCTACTTCTTCCTTGGTAGGCGCGCGTTTTGTAACTACGCCGTTGCCATATACAGTCTTTTCATTACCGTTGGGAAGAATAGATTTTTCAACCTTTGCTTTGGCTTTGAAAAGGTTTAAATCTTCGCCGAATATCAAGCTTTCGTCATATTGCTGAACGAGCAAGCCGCCGTAGACCTTTTTCATATCAAAAGCCGATTTGTCGCGGCGGACGGAAATATCGTCAATCTGCAAAAGGCGGATATTCTTCTTTGCCTTCAAAATTTCAAGCGCACCGTCCGTGTATACAGGCGCCATAACGATTTCAATAAAAATTTTGTTTATTTCCGTTGCCGTCTTATCGTCAACAGTACCGTTGATTGCAAGTATTCCTCCAAACACAGAAACTGGGTCGGATTCGTATGCACGCATATACGCTTCGTAAATTGTTTTGCCCGTTCCTACTCCGCAAGGGTTGGCGTGCTTGCACGCAACCACCGCAGGGGTTGAGCCGAATTCTTTCAAAAGTTCTAATGCGCCGTTTGCGTCGTTAATGTTGTTGTAGGAAAGCTCCTTACCCCAAAGCTGAACTGCGGCTGAAAGCGAACCCTTTCTTTTGAGTTGTTCGTTATAGAATACCGCCTGCTGTTGGGGGTTTTCGCCGTAGCGCATATCCTGCGCCTTTTCGTAAGCGAACGTGATTTCGTCAGGAAAAGTTATGTTAAGCTGCGCGGCAAGATAGTTTGAAATCAAGCTGTCGTAAACGGCCGTGTGTGCAAAAACCTTGTATTGAAGATACTTCTTAGTTTTAAGAGTAACTCCGCCGCTTTTCAGTTCTTCAAGCACCTTATTATAGTCCTTGGGGTCGACTATAACGGCTACGTCCTGATAGTTTTTAGCCGCCGCCCTTATCATTGTGGGTCCGCCGATATCGATATTTTCAATACATGTTGCAAAGTCCGCGCCGCGCTGCAGGGTAGCCTTAAAGGGATAAAGGTTTACACAGACTATATCAATAGTGTTTATATTCAGCTTTTCAAGCTGTGACATATGCTCGGGATTGGAACGCATTGCAAGAAGCCCTGCGTGGACATTGGGGTGCAATGTTTTTACCCTGCCGTCAAGACATTCGGGAAAGCCAGTGATTTCGGATATACCTATTACTTTAAGCCCTGCGTCCGTCAATGCTTTTGCCGTGCCGCCGGTGGAGATAATTTCAAAACCGTTTTCAACCAAGCCTTTACAGAACTCCACTACGCCCGATTTATCGGATACACTTACAAGCGCCCTCTTTTTCATTTCCATAATTAAAACTTCTTCTCCAGTTTATTTTATAATTACTTTTCTGCCCGTCTTTTGTATTTTACCTTGACAGAGTTTTTCAACGCAGTACGGAAGAAGCTTATGCTCTTCCGCCAAAATTTTACTTTGCAGCGTTTCCGCCGTGTCGTCTTCGCATACTTCCACGGTTCTCTGTGCGATTATCGCGCCGCCGTCGGGAATTTTGTTGACAAAATGCACGGTACAGCCCGAAACCTTTGCGCCGTAGTCGATAACTGCCTGATGAACCTTTAGTCCGTAAAAGCCTGCGCCGCAGAACGCCGGAATAAGCGACGGATGAATATTGATAATTCTGTCCTCAAACGCTTTTATAAAGCTTTCCGGAATTATTTTAAGCCAGCCTGCGAGTACGATATAATCAACACGGTGCATATTCAGTAAATACGCAAGCTGAGAATACAGCGTTTCCAAGTCGGTATATTCGTTTTTTGAAAAAACTGCCGTCTGTATGCCGTGGGCTTTGGCGCGGTCGATTGCGCCTATTCCTTCTTTTGACGCAATTAAAAGCTCGATTTCGCAGAACTTGTTTTTTTGGTTTGCGTCTACTATAGACTGAAAGTCCGTACCGCCGCCGGAAGCGAACACCGCAATACGCTTGATCATATAAGTTTAACTCCGCTGCCCTTTACTGTTTTGCCGATTACCACACAGCTTTCACCAGTTGCTTCAAGCTGGGCTATTGCAGCGTTTACGTCCTTTTCGGCAACGCAGACGACCATGCCTATACCCATATTGAAGGTGTTGTAAATCTGCTCGTCTGAAATTTCCGCACGCTTTTGCATAACCTTGAAAACTTCGGGAACCACGTAGGAATTTTTAACGATTTCACAGCCGATACCTTCGGGGAAGATACGGGGAATATTTTCTATAAAGCCGCCGCCAGTGATATGCGCGATGCCTTTAACGTTTACTTTTTCAATGAGCGCCAGAATACTTTTAACGTAAATTTTAGTAGGCGTTAAAAGAATATCTATAGGCTTTGCCTTTAATTCTTCATCGTACTTTTCCAGCACGGAAATATCCTCGCCGAAAAGCTTTCTTACAAGCGAATAGCCGTTGGAGTGAACGCCGCTGGATTTAATGCCTATAAGCACGTCGCCTGCCTTGATATTGCTTCCGTTAATAATTTTCTTCTTATCGACTACGCCGACGGCAAAGCCTGCAATGTCATAATCGCCGTGGGGATAAAAGCCAGGCATTTCTGCCGTTTCACCGCCTATTATCGCCGCGCCGGACTGTCTGCAGCCTTCGGCAACGCCCGAAACTATGGTTGCTACCTTTTCGGGGTTTAAATTACCACTTGCGATATAGTCTAAGAAAAACAGAGGTTTAGCTCCCTGACAGACTATATCGTTAACGCACATTGCGACGGCGTCGATACCTATTGTATCGTGCTTGTCCGCAATTATCGCGTACTTTAATTTTGTACCGACGCCGTCGGTACCGGCAACGAGTACGGGTTCTTCCATTCCCTTAGGCATCTTGAAAAAACCGCCGAACGAACCTAAATCGCCGAGCACTCCGTCGGTATAAGTTGATTTGACGTGTTCCTTCATAAGCTGAACGGCCTTGTAGCCCATTTCAACGTCTACGCCGCTGTCCTTGTATGATATAGCCATTTTATTTCTCCTTAAGATTGTCGTTTATTCTAATTTAAGTTTATCAGTCTCGTAGCCGTCCTGCGGATACGGATATTCGCCGTTAAAGCAACCGAGGCAAAAGCCAGTGTTCGCGCCTTTGCACGTTTCAACGAGCTGTTCAACCGTTAAATACCTTACGCTGTCCGCACCCAAGCTTTCACAGATTTCATCCTCGTTTTTAAACGCGCCGATAAGCTGCGAATAAGATTGAATATCTATGCCTAAGTGACACGGGTGTTTAATAATCGGCGAGCAAATTCTTACGTGTACTTCCCTTGCGCCTGCGTTTTTGAGCATTTTTATAATTTTGCGCATAGTAGTGCCGCGGACTATGGAATCGTCTATAAGCACTACACTTTTATCGCGAATATTCGCGCGCAGTGGGTTCATTTTAACGTTTAAGCTGTTTTCCCTTTGATGCTGGTCGGGCTGAATAAACGTTCTGCCGACGTAACGGTTTTTTGCAAGCGCTTCCACGAACGGTATGCCGCTTTCTTCCGAATACCCCCTTGCCGCAACGTTGCCCGAATCGGGCACGCCCGAAACAAGGTCGGCTTCTGCGGGGCAATACTTTGCAAGAAGCCTGCCCGCCTC
This sequence comes from uncultured Clostridia bacterium, assembly GCA_947175515.1. Taxonomy (GTDB): domain Bacteria; phylum Bacillota; class Clostridia; order Christensenellales; family Borkfalkiaceae; genus Coproplasma. The sequence continues at coordinate 26,109 of CAMWNA010000015.1, forward strand.
CTTCCTTGCTTCGTACACGCTTTTGCCGTCGATTATTGTATCGTGTCTTGCAAAGTAAACGTATTCGAAAATACAGGTCTGAGGCATTTTGGAAACGCCGTCCATCATATACGAACGTATTCCGCCGCTGTCGATTACGACGATTTCGCCTGCCTTAATATCGCGCAGAAAGCTTGCGCCTACCGCGTCAAGAGCGCAGGTTTCGCTTGCAACGATAATATCGCTTTCCGTCTTGCCTATACATAGGGGGCGGATACCGTACGGGTCGCGCACGGCGATAAGCTTATCCGCCGTCATAATAACAAGCGCGTACGAGCCTTTGAATTTGGGACACGCAAGCTGCACGCCCTTTAAAACGTCGCCGTCGGACAAGCTGTTTATGAGTACCGCCATAACCTCGGAATCAATCGTGGTCTGGAAAACGGCGTTGTTCTTTATCATTTCGTCGCGAAGAAGTTTTGTGTTAATCAGGTTTCCGTTATGTGCAAGCGCCATTTTACCGCATTTACCCGTAAATACTACGGGTTGGGCGTTCAAAAGCTGGCTTGCACCCGTAGTGGAATAACGGACGTGACCTATTGCTATATCGCCTTCGGGCAGTTTTTCTAAGTTACCGCCGGAAAAGACGTCGGGAACAAGCCCCATACCCTTATGATAAATAATTTTGTCCGCGTAGGCTACGGCAATGCCTGCGGATTCCTGTCCTCTGTGCTGAAGGGCATACAGTCCGTAGTAGACGGTGTGCGCAACGTTGCGGTTTTCTTGCGAATATACGCCGAATTCTCCGCACTCCTCATGAATTTCGTCCATTATCTCTCCTCGGGCGGAAAGTTATTCTTTACCCGTCCAGCAATAAGTACACAGTTTGCAGGGTTCTATACCGATAGCTTCGATAAGCCCCTCGATTGACTGGAATTCCAGCGATTCGAATTTGAATTTATCGCAGATGGCTTTGCGCATAGCCTTACCGCGTTCTGTCTGTGAGTTGCTGTATTCTTCCATATGCTTTAATGCTTCGTCGCCCTCAAGCTCCGCCATAGTACGACGGGTAATAAGGTCCATATCGCCTGATGAACGTGAGAAGTTCAAATATTTACAGCCGTACATAATCGGCGGACAAGCCGAACGCATATGAACGGCTTTAGCGCCGTGCGAATACAGAAATTCAACCGTTTCTTTAAGCTGGGTTCCGCGGACTATGGAATCGTCCACTAAAAGCAGTTCCTTCCCCTCAATAAATTCGTGCACGGGAATAAGCTTCATTTTTGCTATTTTGTTGCGCTCGGACTGGTTCACGGGCATAAAGCTCCTTGACCACGTCGGAGTATATTTTATGTATGGACGCGCGAAGGGAATTTTACTTTCGTTTGCATAACCTATTGCGTGCGGCGTACCCGAATCGGGAACTCCGCCGACGTAGTCCACGCCGTGCAAGTCGCGCGTTTTTGCGTCGTTGCGAGCAAATACCTGACCGTTTCTGCAACGCATCATTTCAACGTTCACGCCCTCGTAGGTTGAGGTAGGATAGCCGTAATACGACCACAGGAAAGCGCAGATACGCATTTTTTCGCCCGCGGGAGCAAGCTGCGTTACACCGTCTGCAGATATTTCAACTATTTCACCAGGGCCGAGCTCGCGCTCGTCCGAATAGCCGAGTTTCTTGTACGCAAAGCTTTCAAACGAAACACAGTAGCCGTCCTTACATTTGCCGACCTGAACGGGCAGTCTGCCCAGCTTATCCCTTGCGGCAATAAGCGTGCCTTTGTCCGTCAAAAGAAGTATAGACGCGGTGCCGTCTATTTGTTCCTGCGCGTAGCGTATGCCTTCGACGTAGCTTTCCTTGCTGTTGATTAGCGCGGCTATAAGCTCGTTTGCATTCACCCTGCCGCCGGTCATTGCGTCGAAATATCCGCCGCCGACCGAAAGAACTTTTTTAACCAGCTCCGCAGCGTTATTTATAATACCGATAGTGCAGATTGCGTAAGTTCCGAGTCTTGAAACCGTGAGCAACGGCTGAGGGTCGGTATCGCTGATACAGCCTATAGCCGCGTTGCCCTTCATTTCGGATAATACGCGTTCGAACTTGGTTCTGAAAGGCGCGTTTTCTATGTTATGTATTTCGCGCTGTAAACCTATATTTATATCGTACGCCGCCATACCGCCGCGCTTCGTACCGAGATGCGAATGATAGTCGGTTCCGATAAACACGTCGAAAACAGCGCTGTTTCTTTTAACCGAGCCGAAAAAACCGCCCATAAATTATTCTCCCGTAAGGCGTTTGAAAATTTCCTTGTAAGCGTCCTCTACTCCGCCCAAATCGCGGCGGAATCTGTCCTTATCAAGGCTGACGTGTTTTGTTGTGTCCCAGCTGCCTGCTTCCCAGAAGCGGCAGGTATCGGGCGAAATTTCATCCGCCAAAACAATCTGATTTTTGAACCTGCCGAATTCGAGCTTGAAGTCTATTAAGTCGATATGCAGTTCTTTGAAGAACTCTTTCATAGCGTCGTTTACCGCGAACGCCATTTTCTTTATGGTTTCAATTTCTTCCGCCGTTGCAAGGTTCAGAGCAAGAGCGTGATAGTCGTTTATAAGAGGGTCGCCCAAGTCGTCGTTTTTATACGAAAACTCGATTGTGGGCGCTGAGAAAGCAGTGCCTTCGGCAACGCCGTATCTTTTGGAGAAGCTGCCTGCGGCAACGTTTCTTATAATAACTTCCAAAGGAACGATAGAAACTTTTTTAACTACGGTGTTTCTGTCGTCAATCTGCTCAACGAAATGCGTGGGAATGCCTTTCTTTTCAAGCATCTGCATCATAACGTTACTCATTTTATTGTTGATAACGCCCTTGCCCGTGATAGTACCCTTTTTAAGACCGTTGAACGCGGTTGCGTCGTCCTTATAGGATACGATAACGTAGTCGGGATTTTCGGTTGCGTAAACCTTTTTTGCCTTGCCTTCGTAAAGCTGTTCCTTTTTCTGCATAAAGTAAACTCCTTAAAAATTATAAATTCTAACGCTGATTAAAGCGTTTTATTTAACTTAAATACCCGCAGCGGTATATTCTGCGGGTATGGTTTTATTGTTACTCCAACTCCGATTGAAGAGCAACGTCGTCTGCGTTAATTTTCTTTTTCATTGCCGCTTTGTAGTCGGCAAGCTTTTTGGAAATTTCAGGGTACTTTATTCCCAAAATCTGTAAGGCTAAAAGCCCTGCGTTTTCTCCGCCGTTCACGCCGACGGTTGCAACGGGTATGCCAGAGGGCATTTGAACTATTGATAAAAGGCTGTCCAGTCCGCCCATCATATCCGTCTTTACGGGAAGCCCTATTATGGGAAGAGTCGTGCTTGCCGCGATTACACCCCCGAGGTGCCCGGCTGTACCCGCTGAGCACTTAATGGCATAAAAACCGGTT
>CAMWNA010000016.1 GCA_947175515.1 uncultured Clostridia bacterium
TATGTGTATAATACACAGTAAATATAATAACATTGCGGCGGCGGAGTTGTAACGCCGGACAACTCCGCCGCCGCATAACTGCAATTACATCAAGGGCGCCAGCAGCTTTAAGAAAAAACGCAACGCTTTACGAAAAGGCGAAAGCTTCACCTTTTTCATTTGTTCGGAAACCCGCAGACATTCCCAGATATCGCGTTCAATACGCTCCGCAATTTCACCGCGCATAAAAAGTCCGCATTCGCAGTTCAGGCGCATCGAGCGGAAGTCAAAGTTATAGCTGCCGATATACGCGCCGCCGTCGCAGACCATAGTTTTTGCATGCATAAACCCCGGTGTGTACTCGTAAAATTTTACGCCAGACGGCATAAGCCTTTCCGCACAGGCTTTGGAAAGCTCGAACGCATACTTCTTGTCGGGAATATGCGGCAGGATAATCCGCACGTCAACGCCGCGCCTCGCCGCAAATTCAAGCGCAGAAAACAGCTTTTCGCTTACGCAGAAATACGGCGTCATAATATGCACCTTCTCGCTTGCGGAAGAAATAGCGGTTAAAAACGCGCTTTCGGCAAACGACGGTCGGTTGGGCGGACAGTCGTAAAAAGGCAGGCAGCGCTCGTTTCCGCCCTCAGGTGCAGGCATCTCGTATTTTCCGTGCCATAGGGACAGGAACATTCCTTCGAAAATTTTCGCCGCGCTACCGTATACGGCGACGGCAGTATCCTTCCAGAATCCGTAAGGGTTTTTGATATTTGCGTATTCGTCGGCAATATTAATACCGCCGGTGAACGCCGCATACCCGTCGATTACGGCAATTTTTCTGTGGTCGCGGAAGTTAAGGCGCGAATAGGGCAGGGGCTTGAGTCGGTGAAAAATTTTAACTTCACCCAGTTTTTTAAGCTTTTTCAACTCCTTCCTGCCCGACTTGAACGCCGAGCCTACTCCGTCCACAATAATTTTAATTTCCGCCCCATTGCTCTTTGCGGCGTTTAACGCCTCCAACAGCCTTGCAAAAACCTTGCCGCGGCTTATTATGAAATATTCTAGGTAAACGCTTTCTTTTGCTTTTTCAATTACCCTTATAAGCCGAGTGAAGTATTCGCCGCCGCAGGTAAAGTATTCCGCCTTGTCGTAGCCTGCCGCGCATACTCCGCAAATTGAATACGCCGCGGCTTCCAGTCCGTTTTCGGGGTTTGCATTCATAATTTTAAGCGCGCCGCATTTTTTCTGTCTGGCTGAAGCAATAAGATAAATTACCGCGCCCGCTACCGGCAAGGCAATTATAAAAAGCGCAAGCGCACAGTTGACTTCGGGCGAAAGCCCGCGGCTTATCGCCGCCGCAACGGTTATAAGCGTAAAAAGCCAGACAGCGGCAAAGGCTGCGGTTACGGGCATAACCGCAGGTATATAAAGGCATAAAAAAATAATTGCGGCCGTTTCAGCCGCAATCAACATAATATACAAAAAATTTACTGAAAATACGTGTCTTAAAAAATTGCGCATACGGAATTAAACCGCGCGTCAGAGAATCATTTTAAGAACAATCATTTTTCCCCTGTTAGCCGTCGCAATGTTTTCGCTTCTATCCTTTAAAATTGCCACGGGGTCAAACTCGGTTATAACTTCTTTATCGAAGAAGTCAATATTGACGGCACCGTGCAGTAAAAGGTTTATAACCGCGTCGGTATAGCGGTAAGCGCCAGTAACGCCGAATACCGTTAAATCCTTTTCAAGAATATCGCGCGCGTCCATAGAACAGTTCATAGACGCAAAGCCCGTCAAAACAAGCGATTTCTTTTTTCCGACCAATCGGCACGCTACCGAAAGGGGCAGGCGCGAACCGGCGGAATATATCGCCGCGTCGCAAAGCTCGCCGCTGGTTGCGTCCAAAACGTTGTTCAAAAGGTCGTCGTCGGCGGGATAGGAATAGTAAATATCGCACTTTCTCGCCTTTTCGAGGTTATTGGGGTTGTTGTCGATAACGATAGGTATTACCTTGTGGAACTGTAAAACTTGGGCAATTATATTGCCTGTAAAGTCCGAACCTACTACGGCAACTCTCTGACCTGCGGACAGATTAAGTTTATCGTAGATATTTTCGGCAATTCCCACCGTTTCTATGCACAGGGCGTGCATGTTGTCTACACTGTCGGGAAGGGGCGCAACCTCGGTGTATTCGCATACCACGAAATCACGCATAAAGCCGTCGAAATCTCTGCCGGCGATTTGTACGTCCGTGCAGTTTTCGCTTTTGCCGCTCTTGCATGCGTAGCAAGCGTTGCAGCTTCTTACCGATTCCAGATAGACTCTCGCTCCCTTTTCAACGCCGTAACACTTTTCGCCGACCTCGGTAACGATGCCTACGGCAAACCTGCCTATCGTCTTGGGGTATTCGGCGGCAACGTCGCCGCTGTATAAAAGCGCGTCGAAATTGGAGATGAGCAGATGCGTAACTTTAACCTTGACTTGGGTGGGTGATACGGGTGTTGTAACCATATCTTCCTTGACTAGGTTGCGTACGCCTTTTAATATCCAGTTATCCATACGTTACATTTATTATACGCCCAAACGCGGTGTTTGGCAACTAAAAATGCAGAATTTCGGAAAATGAATAATTTTCAGCAAAGGTTGCAAATTTTTGATTTTGCCGATATAAAATCATTGACTTAGGGTGTGCTTTGGTATATAATAGTTAGGCATCAGAAGAAATTAAGCGAGGTGAAATTATGAAGCCCGAAATACATCCCGACTATCACGAAGTAACGGTTGTATGCGCTTGCGGAGCTACGTTCAAGACCGGAACCACCAAAAACGTTGAAACGATGAAGGTGGACATCTGCAATAAATGCCATCCCTTCTTTACCGGTAAGCAAAAGCTCGTTGATACAGGCGGCCGCGTAGACAAGTTTAAGAAAAGATACAATATTTAACAAAGTGGCTCCAAAATTTAAGTTGGAGCCATATTTGTTTAAAGCTCATAAAAATATTTGGCGGATGGCAGAGCGCTTTCCGCACGGCAGAATAAATGGAAGAAAAGAAAGAAAAAAAGAACAAGAAAAACTGTACCTATATAGGCGGTCAGGCGGTACTGGAAGGCGTTATGATGATGGGTAAAACCTGCATGGCGACGGCAGTGCGCGACGCTTCCGGCGAAGTACAGATTGAAGCAAAGCGTTTAAATAACGGCAAAAAGCTTAAAACCGTATGCAAAATTCCTTTCGTACGCGGTATAGTAAACCTCGTTCTGTCGCTCGTCCGCGGAACGAAGGCTTTAATGCGCTCGGCTTCCGTTTACGGTGACGACGACGAGGAGGAAGCAGGCAGAGTTCAGAAATGGCTTGCCGAAAAGTTCAAGCTGAACTTGATGGACGTCATTTCGGGCATTTCCGCGTTCCTCGGCGTTCTCTTGGCGGTGGGAATTTTCATTTTCCTGCCCCGCTTTTTAATAACGCTTATCCCACCCGTGCAGCGTACCGTTTGGGAATACGTACTTTTGGGCGTGTTCAAGCTGGTAATTTTTATAGCCTATCTTTCTTTGATTCTCGTATTAAAGGATATACGCAGGCTGTATATGTATCACGGTGCGGAGCATAAAACCATAAACGCGTTTGAGCGCGGAGTAGAGCTTACCCCTTCTAAAGTAAAGGAATGTTCGCGCATACACGACAGATGCGGAACCTCGTTCTTATTTATTGTAATATTCATTAATATAGTAATAATCTCCCTCGTTACGTGGGCGTTCGATAAATACGTTTACCACGTGGAAAACGGTGTACTCCGCTTTTTCCTCAACCTAGGAATAGAGGTAGTACTGCTTCCGTTAATTGCAGGTATTTCTTACGAAGTGTTAAAGCTTCTTGCAAAATTCGACAATAAATTCGTTGATATTTTCAAAGCCCCCGGCAAGCTTATACAAAAGCTTTTAACCACGCGCGAGCCCGACGAGGAAATGATTGCCGTGGCAATTACGGCGTTCAATAAGGTCCTTGAAATGGACGCGGATGAAACCGTGCCCGAATGTGAATTCGTTACATGCGGCATACTTTCAAAAATGCTGGAGGATACCAAAAAGAAGTTTGCGGAAAAGGGCATTGACGAAAGCGACGCGGAATGGATATACTCACTCGTTCTCGGCATAAAGCGCAGCGAGCTGTATTCGGTAGAAAAAGATAAGCAGAACGAAAAGCGCGTTATGGTAAGCGCGGCTGAAGGCAAACGCATAAAGGAAATAGCCGCAAAACGCCTTGCCGGCAGACCGCTTTGGTATATAATCGGCGATACCGAATTCTATAACTGTAAAATAAAGGTTGACGAGCGCGCGCTGATTCCGCGCCCCGAAACCGAGCTGTTGGCAGAAGCCGTTTGCAAGACCGTTGAGGAGGGCGATAAAGTCCTTGATATGTGTACGGGTTCGGGCTGTATTGCCGTTTCGGTTGCCAAAAACTGCAAGGATAAGCACGTTTCGGTAACGGCGGCGGATTTGTCCGACGCGGCTATAATGCTTGCAAAGGAAAATGCGAAATTAAACGGAGTGGACGTAAACTTCGTCCAAAGCGATTTGTTCCGCAACGTGCGCGGTAGGTTTAATATAATCGTATGCAATCCGCCTTACGTAAAAAGCGGCGATATCCCCAATTTGCAGAAGGAAGTGCGCGAGTACGAGCCGAAAATTGCGCTTGACGGCGGCGAAGACGGTCTGGAATTTTACAGGCGGCTCGCTAAGGAAGTGGGTCGTTACCTTGCCAAAAACGGAATGCTTCTTTTAGAGTGCGGCGAGGGTCAGACCGAGGAAATTTTAAAGCTTTTCGGCAGACGCGACTACGCAATGGTTTTAAAAGACTTTTCCGGTACGGACCGATTCCTTAAAATAGCTTTTTAAAGCGGTAGAATATGCAAGATAAAATGATAAAAAAACTTGAAGAAATTTACAGGCGTTACTGCGGGCTGTCGGAAAAACTTATCGACCCCGCAGTAATTTCCGATACCGCCGAATGGACTAAAACCGCCAAGGAACAGGCGGAGCTTACGGAAGTTGCGCAAAAGTACGAGGAGTTTGCAAAAACCCAAAAACAGCTTACGGACGCTGAACAGGCGATAAAGTGCGAAACGGACGCGGAAATGCGCGAGCTTATGCAGACGGAAATAGAAGAATGCTCCCAAAGGCTTGAAAGCCTTACGAACGAGCTTAAAATTCTTCTTCTGCCCAAGGACAAGAACGACGACAGAAACTGTATAATGGAAATCCGCGGCGGCGCCGGCGGCGAGGAAGCGGCGCTGTTTGCTTACGAGCTGTACCGTATGTATTTGAACTACTGCGAACACCACCGCTTAAAATGCGAGCTTGTGGATATCAACGAAACCGAGCTGGGCGGCATAAAGGAAGTGGTTATGAACGTCAGCGGCAGAGACGCGTATAAACAGCTTAAGTTTGAAAGCGGCGTGCACCGCGTTCAGCGCGTGCCCGAAACCGAATCGCAGGGTCGCGTGCATACTTCCACCGCAACGGTAGCGGTTTTGCCCGAGGCGGAGGACGTGGAAGTGGAAATCAAGGACGAGGATATCCGCGTGGACGTTTACCGTTCGTCGGGCGCGGGTGGACAGAAGGTCAACAAAACCGAAACCGCAATACGCATTACGCACTTCCCCACGGGTATAGTCGTTACCTGTCAGGACGAAAGAAGTCAGTTAAAAAACAAGGACAAAGCCTTTAAGGTTCTGCGTTCGCGTTTGTACGATTATTACAATTCCCAAAACCAAACGGCTTATGACGAGCATAGGAAAAGCTTAGTCGGGCGCGGTGACAGAAGCGAAAGAATACGCACCTACAACTTCCCCCAAGGCAGAGTTACCGACCACAGAATAGGACTTTCCCTGTTTTCGCTTGATAACTTTATAATGGGCGACATCGAGGAAATGATTGAAGCCCTTGCAGTAGCCGAGCGCGAGCGCATGCTTGCAGGCGAAGCGTAATTGAAAAATGTTAAAAGCAGCCGCGGCGCAAATTTTGCGCCGCGGCTTTATGGTATGGTGGGTATCCGGAAGAATAGCGTATTGAGTTAATCATCGCTTAAAATCAAAGCAATATCGTTTAATTTTTTCTGCATTTTACGGATAGCTTTTTTAATACTATCCTTGCGTATGTCGTCCTGAATTTTCTGCGGCTCCCAAAATTCGCAGGCAGGTCTGTTATTAAATACTTGCCTGTTTTTAGGCGCCCTTCGCACTTTAGAAGGGTGTACGCAATGACCGCACCCAAGATAGTTAAGTATATCTACAGGATACTTTGCATAGTGCTTTATAAAATATCTGCAGTTTTCGCAATCCTGAACGCCTGTTGTCATAATGCTAATTTCCTAACAAGTATATTATAATTCCGAATTTCGGAATTGTCAATCCGTTTTTCGGAATTTGTTATATAATTTTTGTATGAATTTAATATTCGGACAAAAGTTAAAGGAGCTTCGCAACGAAAAAGGAATCACGCAAGCGGAGGCAGCTAAAATTTTTAACGTAAGCAAAACTACAATTTGTCAGTGGGAAACTTCAAAGCAAGAGCCAAGTTTGGATAGTCTGACTGCTATTGCAAAGTTTTTTGAAGTTACGGCAGGCTATTTGTTGGGTTTAGAAGATTAAGCCCGTCGTTAAGCTTGCAAATAAGAATCTATTCACTTTGTCAAAAACGACTATTTCAATTTTATTGCCGCCTGCGCAATTTGCGCAGGCGGCTTTATTCAAAACGACGCCTTGACAGTAAAAAAAATTTGGTATATAATGTAAATATGAAACGAAATCAGTCGTCGGAAGATTATTTGGAATGTATTTTGCTTCTTTCAAAGGAAACGGAGTTCGTACACAGGGTGGAAATTGCGCGTAAAGTCGGCGTTTCCCAGCCTGCCGTGCAAAAAGCAATTAAAATTTTGCAGGCAAGCGGCTTCGTTCAATGTGACGGTATGCACATTTACCTTACGCCGAAGGGGCGCGAATACGCGGAAAGCGTGTACGAAAGGCATTGCATAATAAAGCAGTTTCTTATCTGTCACGGTGTGAACGCAGCCGACGCAGACGCGGACGCGTGCGAAATGGAGCACGTTTTATCCGCCGCAACGTTCGATATGATGAAGAGCTACGTTGAAAACAATAAATAATTAATGACAAGGTACAAGTATGCCGCCGCGCGCAAATAACGCGCGGCGGCTTTTCCTTTTATTACGCAATTAACGTTAAACAAAAAATTTTTTAATAAAAAAATAAACTTAGGTTATTTTTTTGTTGACATTAAAAAATTAACCGTGTATAATATTTTTGAAAAGTAAAGGAGGGTGTTTCTTATATGCCCATTGCTATTGCACCCGCAGGCCGCGAGCTTTTGATAAGGCGCGTCGGCGCGGACGAAAAAATCAAAAGACATTTACAGGAGCTGGGGATTTCCGAAGGCGGAAAAATCACCCTAGTTTCATCTAACGGCGGCAACGTAATAGTTATCGTCAAGGAAGGCAGGCTTTGCCTCGATAAAACCTTGGCGGGTAAAATCCTCGTTGCGTAAAATTTAAAAGACGGAATTAAAGCGGCGTAATCGCCGCAAAATTTTCACTTTTAAACTTAACTAAGGTTAATTTACGCTTGTCGTTCCGAGGCTTGCCGAAGGGATTTTTCACTTCGTTCGGAATGACGGCAATAATGAAATAGGAGTTTTTATGAACAAATTATTGAGCGATTTTACCGTCGGAGAAAGCGGCAAAATCATTAAAGTCGGCGGCGAAGGGAGAATACGCCGCAGGCTGTTCGATATGGGCGTAACCCCCGGGGCTGAGCTTACTATGCGTAAGAAAGCGCCCCTCGGCGACCCCATAGAAATTACTTTACGCGGCTACGAGCTTACGCTTAGAAAGGACGAAGCCGCTTGCGTGGAGGTAGAACTTAAATGAGAACTTTTGCATTGGCAGGCAACCCCAATTGCGGCAAGACGACGCTTTTTAACGCGCTTACCGGCTCGTCGGCGCACGTCGGCAACTGGCCGGGGGTCACCGTTGACAAGCGCGAGGGCGTTTATAAGGGCGCAGGGGAAAACGTTGCTATCGTTGACCTTCCCGGAATCTACTCGCTTTCGCCCTACACGCCGGAGGAAGTTATTTCCCGTAACTACATATTGGACGAAAAGCCCGACGGTATTATAAATATAGTCGACGCAACCAATTTAGAGCGAAACCTTTATTTGACCACGCAGATTCTGGAATGCGACGTGCCCGTAATTATCGCCCTCAATATGATGGACGAAGTCAAAAAATCGGGCGATAAAATCGACGTAAAAGCTATTGAAAAAACGCTCGGTGTGCCCGTCGTGGAAATTTCCGCTTTGAGAAAGACGGGCATAAAGGAGCTTATGCAACGCGCGGTTTCAATGCCCAAGCAGCGCAAGGGCGAAACCGTTTTAAAGGATGCGTTGCATAAGCAGCTTGAAACTGCTTGCGCCTATTATGAGGCGGAAGGCGTAGCGTCGCCGCTCTTTCACGCGGTAAAGCTTCTTGAAAACGACGAAATAGAGGTTAAGCGCAAGGGCGCGGATAAGGTGTTGAAGTCCGCCGCAGCCGACGTCGATATGGAGGCGGTAATAGCCGACGAAAGATATAAGTACATTTCAGGCAGTCTTGCCGGCGCAAAGGTCAAAGCGCAGAAGGATGTTTTAACCAAGTCTGATAAAATAGACAAGGTTTTAACGCATAGAGTCTGGGCTATTCCCATATTCATAGTTATACTGTTCTTTATTTTCCACTTGACTTTTTCGGAAAATCTGTTCTATTTAAACGGCTTTACGGAAGGTCAGGCGTGGATGCCCTCGCTTGTCGAACTCGGTCTTGCAACCGAGGAGGACGGACCCAATAACTTCGGCGTAGAAATTTTAGCGATTTTCTATGACGGAGCGGTGTTCTCACCGGGTGTAATTTTAACTAACTTTTTGAACTTGTTCCTTGACCATATTTCCGACGGCGTAGTTACCCTTATGGGCAACGGCGGCGCAGCGGAATGGGCTACGGGCTTGGTTGGCGACGGAATTTTAGGCGGTATATTTGCCGTGCTCGGCTTCCTCCCCCAGATACTTGTATTGTTCTTGTTCTTCTCGATTCTGGAAGATACGGGTTATATGGCGCGTATTGCGTTCGTACTCGACAGAATTTTCCGCCGCTTCGGGCTTTCGGGCAGGGCGTTTATGCCTATGATAATGGGCTTCGGCTGTTCGGTTCCTGCGGCAATCAACACCAGAACGCTGGCTGACGAAAAGGAGCGCACTGCGACGATAAGGGTAATTCCCTTCTTCTCGTGCGGAGCTAAGCTCCCCATACTTACGGCGGTTGCCGGCGGTATAGTAATGGCGTTCGGCGTCGGCAATGCGGACGTGATAACCTTCTGTATGTACCTATTGGGTATCTGTACCGCGGTTGTCTGCGTGCTTTTAATGCGCAACACTACTTTGAAGGGCGAAACGCCGCCGTTCATAATGGAGCTTCCTACGTATCACGCGCCTAGCTTCAAGAATTTAATGCTTCACCTGTGGGATAAGACCAAACACTTCGTCAAGAAAGCGTTTACCATTATATTTGCTTCCACTATAATTATCTGGCTGTTCTCGCATTTAAGCTGGGATTGGCACTACCTGCCCGACGAGGAAATGCAGAATTCGATAATTGCTTCAGTCGGTATGCTATTGCAGCCCGTATTCACACCGCTCGGCTTCGGCTCGCAGCTCGGTCAGTTCGGTTGGGTGTTCGCGGTTGCGGCTATTACGGGACTTATCGCAAAGGAAAACGTAATCGCTACTTTCACGACTCTTTCCATATGCATTATGGCTTATGCCGGCGAAGGCACCGAGGAAGGCGTTGAAGAGCTTGCCGGTATAATACAGCTTATTACTGCGGACGCAGGTATTTCACAGCGTGAATTCGTTGCGGCGCTCATTGCGTTCATCGCGTTTAATATGACTACTATACCTTGCTTCGCGGCTTGCGCAACGGCTAAGGCGGAGCTTGCAAAGGGCAAATTCAAGTGGACGCTTTTGTTCTGGCTTGCGGTAAGCTACATTGTAAGCGCTATGGTATACACTATCGGCGCGTACATCTGGCCGCTTGCAATCTGGTTCGTGGTAATTGCGCTCGTCGTAACGTTCATAGTTTTAAGGAATATCGGTAAATTCGATATTATGAAAATTTTTAAACGGAGAAAGAGCAAATGAACGGAATAGATATTGCCGTTATAGTAATCGTCTGCGCGGCTGTGGCTGCGGTTGCAGGTCTGCTTATTTACAGAAAGCTGAAGCACAAGGGCGGCGGATGCGGCTGCGGTTGCGAAAGCTGTTCGCTGTGCGACAAGTGCCGCCCCAAGGACGATAATAAATAGAATACACCAAAATCCTCTGATTTAATACGGTTTTCGTCGCCGCGCTGAATTTCAGCGCGGCGGCGAATTCTGTTGCTTCAAATACTTGATTTTTGCATACCCGTAAATTATACTTAAAGCATAGGAGGTTTGACGTGAATAGTAAAATAATTGCGTGTTTACTCACTGCACTTTGTGCAATAAGCACTACGGTTATATTTGCCGCATGCGACGGAAATGCGTGTAAGCACACCTTTGAAGATAAGTGGAGTTTTGACCGGACTAACCACTGGCATGCAGCAACCTGCGAACACATTTATGAAAAAAAGGATAATGGTGCGCACTCCTACGACGGAGACGTCTGCTCCGTTTGCGGCTTTGATAAAAACTGGACGATGGGGCTCGAATATTCTAAAACCGAGGGCGGCGGATATACCGTAAGAGGTATAGGTGAAGCAACGCTCCAAGACGGCAAGCTCGTAATTCCTTCTACGCATTTGGGTGAGCCGGTGGATACAATTAGTATTTATGCGTTTACGGAAAACACGGATATAAAGAGCGTTAAAATTCCGGCGAGCATCAAAAAAACTTGCCATAGCGCCTTTTTGAAGTGTTTTAACCTTGAAAGCGTTATTTTTGAAGGCGATGAAATGGAATTTGAGGCTTCGGCTTTTTCAAATTGCGAAAAGCTTGAAGAAGTTATATTGCCTGACGGCGTAACCGAGCTCCCCGACCACCTGTTTTATGGTTGCTCTTCTTTGAATAAAATGAGTATTGGCGGTAAGGTAAATTATATCGGCAACCATGCTTTGACACACTGCTTGGCGCTTAATGAAATTCAATTCCGCGGTACGCTTGCGCAATGGAACGCTGTCGAAAAGGATGAAAGCTGGTTCTATTCCTCAGAAGATATTGTAGTTATCTGTACAGACGGCAGGGTAACCGAATAAAAATGCGGACGTTAAAGTCCGTTTTTTTTATCCGCGCGGAAATTTCCGCACCACGACGGAGGCTAAAAATTTACATTCGTTATAACGTATTCACACAATCTGGGCGGCGCGGTAAAGTCACTTCAAATATTTGCCAAACGAATAAATTTTGCGTATAATTGTATACGAAATAAATTACGGGAGATAAATTACTATGATTAAGGTTTCGGAAAGAGTTAAAGCTATCGCGCCTTCTATGACGCTTGCAATTTCCGCAAAGGCAAACGAGCTGAAGGCCGCCGGCGAAAAGGTTATAAACTTCGGTGTGGGCGAACCCGACTTCAACACTCCCGAACATATCGTTGCGGCGGCAAAGGACGCGCTGGATAAAGGCTACACGAAGTACGTTGCGGCGGCGGGGCTTCCGGCGCTCAAAAAGGCGATAGTCAAAAAGCTGAAAATCGACAACAACCTCGACTACGAGCCGTCGCAGATTATAGTTTCCAACGGCGCGAAGCATTCGATATTCAACGCGATTTTCGCTACTATTAACGAGGGCGACGAGGTGTTAATCCCCAAGCCCTACTGGCTTACTTATCCCGAGGTTATAAAAAGCTGCGGCGGTATACCCGAATACATTTACGCAACGCCCCGTCACGGATACAAGATAACCGCGGCGCAGGTGGAGGCGGCTATTACGCCGCGTACAAAAATGCTGATATTCAACAGCCCCTGCAACCCCACCGGCGCGGTATACACACAGGAAGAAATCACTGCGATAGCCGAAGTGTGTGTCAAGCACGATCTGATTGTGCTTGCCGATGAAATTTACGAAAAGCTTATTTACGGCGGCGAGGAGCATTTTTCAATTGCGGCGGTGTCGCCCGAAATGAAGGAGCGCACGATAGTTATAAACGGCGTTTCCAAAGCCTACGCGATGACGGGCTGGAGACTCGGTTATCTGGCTTGCCCCGAAAACGTTGCTAAGGCGATTTCCTCATTCCAGAGCCATTCGACCTCCAACGTAAACACGATGACGCAGTACGCGGCGCTTGCCGCGCTCGAAGGCGACGACAAGCCTATGCGCGATATGATTGCGGCGTTCGGAAGAAGGCGCGATAAAATGCTGGAAATGCTTGAAAGCTACAAACCGCTCGGCTTGGATTACGTAAAGCCCGACGGCGCGTTTTACGTTATGCTTTTATGCGATAAGCTTTACGGCAAGACCTTTAAAGGACAGAAAATTCACGGCAGTATGGACGTTGCCGATATGCTTTTGACACATAAAAAGGTTGCGGCGACCCCCGGCGTCTGTTTCGGCGACGACGACGCGGTGCGCCTTTCCTACGCGCTTTCCACAAAGGACATGCTCGAAGGGCTGGAAGCCATTGCGGATTTTGCGCGCGAATGTAAATAAATCGTGTATTTTTGAAAAAATTTTTAAAAAGGGTATTGAAATTCCTGCCGTTTCTTGGTAAAATGGTATCATAAATAGAGGAGGAGTTTTCATGATAAAACTTATACACGGACCCAAAGGCGAAGGCAAAACCAAGGAGCTTATTCAGACTGCTAACGCGAATGCAGGCGGTGCTAAGGGATTAAGCGTTTTTATTACGGATACCAAAAGGTATATGTACGACTTATCGCGCGGCGTTCGTTTTATTGACGCTACGGACTGGAATATTGCCGGCGAGGACGCGCTTTGCGGCTTCATTAAAGGAATCGCGGCAAGCGACAGCGACTACGAATACGTTTACGTTGACGGAATTGCGCGCATTTGCGGAAAGGAAATTGCCGACCTTGCGGGAATATTCTATATGCTTGATAAAATTTCCGCGGACAACAACATAGTTATAACTATAACTTGCAGCTGTGCGAACGAGGAACTGCCCGACTTCGCTAAAAAATACTTATAATTGATAATTTGATTGATAAGTTGACGGCGCATTTTTTGCGCCGTCAAATATTTTAAAGGTATTAATCAGTAACAGGAGTAAATAATGAAATTCATAAGCACGCGCGGAGGAGAAAAGGTTACGGGCGCAAAGGCGATAGTGCAAGGGCTTTCGGCAAACGGCGGATTGTTCGTTCCCGAAAAGTTCCCTCAGGTTTCCAAGAACGAGCTTGAGGAAATGCTTTCCTTAAGCTATCCCGAACGCGCAACAAAAATTTTAATCAAGTACCTTGACGATTATGACGAAAAGGAGCTTTTATCCGCGTGTGAAAAGGCGTACGCAAAATTCGAAGGCGGCGACCCCGCGCCCTTAGTCCGTCTTGACGACGGCGTATATATGCTGGAGCTTTTCCACGGACCTACGTGCGCTTTTAAGGATATGGCGCTTACGCTTTTGCCGTACCTTTTGAGAAAGGGCTGCGACATCTGCGGAATTAAGGAAGAAATACTCGTCCTCGTTGCGACTTCCGGCGATACCGGCAAAGCCGCGCTTGAAGGCTTTAAGGACGCGGACGGCGTTAAAATTACCGTATTTTATCCCTCGGAAGGCGTATCCAAAATGCAGAAGCTGCAAATGTGCACTCAGGAAGGCGGCAACGTTAACGTGGTTGCGGTAAAGGGTAACTTCGACGACTGCCAGACCGCCGTCAAGGAAATTTTTTCCAACGAAGAATATAATAAAAAACTGCTTGAAAAAGGCGTGCGCCTGTCTTCCGCAAACTCCATAAATTTCGGCAGACTTGCTCCGCAGATTGCTTATTACTTTTCGGCTTACCTCGATTTGGTTTCTTCAAATCAGATTGAAACGGGCGAGGAGATAGATTTTACCGTTCCCACGGGCAATTTCGGTAATATTCTTGCCGCGTACTATGCAAAGCAGATGGGCTTGCCTATACGCAGACTGCACTGCGCTTCCAATTCCAACAAAATCCTGACGGACTTTTTGGCTACCGGCGTTTACGATACCAACCGCGAGTTTTACAAAACCACCTCGCCGTCAATGGATATTCTCGTATCTTCCAACCTCGAAAGGCTATTGTTTGAAATTTCGGGTCGCGATACCAAGCTTACTTCAAAGCGTATGTCGGCTTTAAAAAGCGAGGGGAAATACGAAATTACCTCCGAGGAGCTTGAAAAAATAATACAAACCTTCGACGGCGGCTTTGCCAACGAGGAAACCTGCGTAGAGGCTATGTACGACGTTTTTATAGATACGGGCTACACTATGGATACGCATACGGGTTGCGCGATGAAGGTTGCCGTGGACTGGTTCGAAGCCAATAAAAAGGACGAAACCAAAATGGTAATCGTCTGCACGGCAAGCCCCTATAAGTTCCCTCAGGACGTATTGTACGCGGTTACCGGTAACGACGTAAAGGACAGCTTCAAGGGCATTAAACGCCTGCACGCGGCAACGGCAATGGCTGTGCCTAAATGCTTGCAGAATTTAAGGGATAAGCCCCTGCGCTTTACCAAGACCGCCGACAGTAAAAAGCTGTTTGAAGAAGTGCTTGAATTTTTAAAATAAAATTTAAAATCAAACGTATTGCCTGCACAATTTTTAAGTGCAGGCGTTTTTTTATTGTAAAAAGGTTGAAGTTTTGCCGCCGAAATGTTATACTGTGTTTACCACACAAATTGAATAAATACTTTAAAACACGGGCAAAATGCTAAGGCATATTGTACCTCTTTATGCGCGTGTTTTAGAGTAATTTAATACCGTTCAATTTGTGTGGTGACAAATCGGAGGTACTCGTGCAGGTGTGTTTCCGGTTTGGAAACACACTTTATTTTTTTGTAAAGTGAAATTATAGACTTTTAAGGAGTAAAAATTTATGCGCAAAAGATTAGTCACCACACTTTTAATCTGCCTTACGGCGATTCTTGCCGCTTTCGGCTTTGTTGCCTGCAAAAACGATGAAAGCAATATTGAAAGCACTGCTGACGTGAAAGGCAAAACTTACGTATTTGCCGATTTTTCCGTTTCTGGAGAGGGAGATTTTGCGGAATTCGAAGCTCAGTGTAAAGAAGAGTTCAAAGGCAAAATAGTTACTTTCGGTGAAAACGGGACAATATCTTCCGACCTTATTCCCGAAGGTGCGATTTACACGCAGGAAGGCAGCAAATTGGAAATTACGGTTAACGGCGATAAATTCGACGGAGAAGTTATAGCTGATACGTTCCTTTTTTATCAAAATGAAGGGGACGCGCAAATTACGATTACGTTTAAGCTTTCGGGAAAATAATCCGAATCGATTTTTATGCCGCGGCGGACACTGCACTGTCTGCCGCGGTAAATTTTTATAATTGGGTAAAACACATTGTGTAAACGGCGTGTAATATCGCGCTAAGTTTGGTGATTAAAGCTTTATCGACAAAAAATACTTTGCTTTTTGCTTTTGTTTATGTTATGATTGATAATGAGTAAAAGTTTTAACAATTTTTGCGCACGACGCGCGGAGCAATTATGGACGAGAGCAAAAAAACGCTGTATTCGGCTGTTCAGCCGACCAATAATCTGACGATAGGCAACTACCTCGGCGCGATTAAAAACTGGGTCGCCCTGCAGGAAAATTATAACTGCTTTTTTGCTATCGCGGATATGCACGCTATAACCGTTCGGCAGACCCCTGCCGAGCTTCGGCAGAAAACCCTGTCGCTCGCCGCGCTGTATATCGCCTGCGGCGTCAACCCTGAAAAATGCACTCTCTACGTTCAGTCGCACGTTTCCGCGCACGCGCGGCTTTGCTGGGTTTTAAACACCTTTGCTTACGTCGGCGAAATGGAGCGTATGACGCAGTTCAAGGATAAAAGCGCAAAGCACGCCGACAACATAAATATGGGGCTTATGGACTACCCCGTGCTTATGGCGGCGGATATACTTTTATATCAGGCGGAAGTCGTGCCCGTCGGTCACGACCAAAAACAGCATCTTGAAATCGCACGCGACATTGCGCGCCGCTTCAATAACGCGTATTCACCGACCTTTACCGTGCCGGAGGGCGTGTTTATGAAGGTGGGCGCAAAGATAGGCGACTTACTTGACCCGACGAAAAAGATGTCCAAGTCGGCGGAAAATGCCGGCGGTTCGATATTTTTATCCGACGATAAAGATACCGTTATCCGAAAATTCAAACGCGCCGTGACGGACAGCGGCTCGGAAATAAAATACGACCCCGAAAACAAAGCCGGAGTTTCGAATTTGCTTTCGATTTATTCGCTTTTTACAAACAAGAGTGTGGCGGAAGCCGAACGCGAATTTTCGGGGCGCGGCTACGGCGAATTCAAGCTTGCCGTGGGCGAAGCCGTCGCGGATAAGCTTGCGCCTTTGCAGAAAGAGCAGGCAAGACTTCTTGCGGACAAGGAATATTTGAACGGCGTCTTGAAGGTCGGGGCGGAGAACGCTTCGCGCACGGCGGACAGAACGCTGAACAAGGTTCACAAAAAAATAGGCTTTTACCAGATTTAAGGAATTGAAATGTTCGGTTACGTAAACCCCGATACTCCGTACCTTTTTATAAAGGACGAAAAGCTTTATAAAGCGCTGTACTGCGGAATGTGTAAAAGCATAGGCGCGGGCTGCGGACAGAGGGCGCGCGCCGCGCTCACTTACGATATGGCGTTTATGTCCGCGCTCATTCATAATATTCGGCGCGAGGACGTACAAATAAAAAAGGCGCGCTGCGCTATTCACTGGCTTAAAAAAAGACCAATCGCGCTCAAGGACGATACATCCGTGTTGCTCGGCTGTATAAACACCGCGCTGGCTTATTATAAGCTTTGCGACGACAAAGCCGACGGCGATAAAAAGGGCGTGTTCCGCCATATATTCAAAAGGGGCTTCAAGCGTGCGAAGAGCCGCCACCCCGAAGCGGTTGAAATTATAAAGACGCAGCTTGAAAAGCAAGCCGAGCTTGAAAAAGCGGGCTGCGCAATAATAGACGAAGCTTGCGAACCAACTGCCGAGATGATGAAAAAGCTTTCCGTGTACGCGCTGAAGGAGTTTTCCACCGAGGCAACCGAAGGACTTTTCTACGACTTGGGTAAATGGGTATACCTTGCTGACGCTCTGGACGATTACGACAAGGACGTTAAGAAAAACCGTTATAACGTTTTATATAACGCGTTCGGCGAAAAATGCAAGTGCGGCGCGGTTGAAAAGAACGCGGAAGAAATTACCTATATTTTCGATTCGCTGTTTGCCGATATGCGGCACAAACTTGCAGATATTAATTTCAGATACAACCACGATTTAACGGATAACATAATTCTCCGCGGCATACCGTTAAAGACGAGAAGCTTATTAAAATGCGACTGCCGCAAGCAAAAAGGAAATTAAAAATATGAACAGACAAAACCTTGAACTTTTCGGACTTTCCGAAGGCGCCACCAAAGAGGATATTAAAGCCGCTTACGACAATTTGCGCGCAAAGTACTTGGAAGAACGCTTTATGGACGGCGAGGTCGGAAACAACGCCGCAAAAATGCTTACGCGCATAGAGGTTGCTTATAACGAGCTGATGAGCGAAATATCCGAAGCGGGCGCCGCCGACGACAGCGAAAGCGCGTACGCAAAGGTTGAGGAGCTTATTAAGTCCGGCGACGTGCAGGAAGCGCAGCGCGTATTAGACGGCTTCAACGAAAGGGGCGCACAGTGGCACTATTTGCAGAGCGTCGTTTTCTACCGCAAGAACTGGATGAATGAAAGCAAAAAGCAGCTTGAAATTGCCATTCAGTTAGAACCCGACAACGAAAAATATAAAACCGCTTATAAAAAGCTCAACGATAAGCTCAGCTACGACGCGCAAAACGGAGGAGCAAATCAGGGTGTATACCGCGGACAGACGGTAAATTCCGACGCGGACGAACAGATGGGCGGAAACTTCTGCGCACAGTGCATACAGTGCTGCTATATTAATATGTGTATCAACTGCCTTTGCAACGGCTGCTGCAGATAAAGGTCGTAAATTATGGGTAAACGCAAGTATTCCCGCTCGTTCGAGCTTGCTTTATCTGCAATATCGTGCGCGGTAGCGGTAATATTTCTGCTGTTGGGGTTCTGGAGCGATTTTTTGCTCGCCACGGGTTACCTTATAGGGGTAATCGCTTTGATGGTGCCGCTTTCAAAGCAGTTTTACAGGGGCGGTTTTTTAGCCTACGTCGGCACGTGCATACTTACAATAATACTAGGAGCGGCGGCAAAGTTCTGGGATCTGGTGCCGTTCATAATGTTTTTCGGCATACATCCGCTTGTGAACGCCTTGCAGGTTCGCTTTAATATAAACAAGTGGATAGCCTTTGCGGTAAAAGCCGTGTGGTTCGATTGCACGCTGATTGCCGCGTACTTTTTGATTTTCGGTGGAAACCTATACGGCGCGCTGCTTCCGCAGGCTGTATACGACTTTTTGAATAAAGGTTACATATACCTTTTTATTTTCACTTTGGGAACGGCGTTTTTTCTTGCGTACGACTATCTCGTTTTCAAGTTTCAGATTTTGGTGAATAGGCTCGTTTACAGAATACGCAAGTAATTTCGGCTTCGCGCGCTGTTGCGGTTGCGCACTGGATAAGACTATGGTCAAAAACGAAGAATACGAAGGGCTTGTCGAAGGCTTGGGAACCGACGGCGAGGGAATAGTAAAGATGGAGGGCGCAACGGTGTTTGTGCCTTTTTGTCTTGTCGGGGAGCGCGTGCGCTTTAAAGCTTTAAAGGTAAAGGGCAATATAGCCTACGGCAAGCTTATAAAAGTTTTGTCGCCGTCTGCGCAAAGAGTAACGCCCCCTTGTCCCGTGTTCGGAAAATGCGGCGGCTGTGATTTACAGCACGCAAGCTATACCGCCCAGCTTGAATTCAAAAGACAGAGCGTTTCAGCCGCGCTTAAAAAAATCGGCGGAATCTCCGTAGAGGTTGAACCTTGCGTTGCTTGTGAAAACGAGTATGGCTACCGCAATAAAATTTCCCTTCCAATAGGGGTTGACGGCGAGGGCAATACCGTCGTCGGCTTTTACGCAAGGCGCAGTCACCGCATAGTTCCGGTTGACGCTTGCGCAATTCAGTCGGCTTGGGCGGAGGACGTTATTTTCGCGCTGAAAGAATACATAAACGCAAGCGGTTTAAAGGGCTACGACGAGTATACGGGCAAGGGCGAGCTCAGGCATTTTGTCGTACGCGAGATTAAGGGAAAGTTTATATTTGCCCTCGTGGCTGCCAAACCAGTAAAGACCGACGCGCTTTTAAAAGAGCTTGAAAGAAAATTCGTAAGCTTCACCCTGCTTTTAAATATCAACTCAAAGCCGACCAACGCGATATTCGGTGACGTTTGGCGCGTCGTGTACGGAGAAGGCTTTTTCGAAGCGGAAGAGGCCGGCTTGAAGTTCCGCGCAGGCGTGAACACATTTTTACAGGTCAACGACGAAGTGCGCGCAAAGCTGTATTCGAGAATTTCAGAGGAAGTGACGGCGGACGCAACGGTTATAGACGCATACAGCGGCGGCGGTATGCTTACCGCAATGCTTGCCAAAAAGTGCAAACAAGCTTACGGCATAGAAGTAGTGGCGGAGGCTTCGCGTTGCGCGGACGAGCTTAAAGCATTGAACGGTCTGAACGATAAGATGATAAACGTCTGCGGCAAGGTCGAAGACGAGATTGAAGGCGTTATAGGCAAAACGCAGGGCACGCGCGTTATCGTTTGCGACCCTCCGCGCAAGGGTATGGAGCGCAGCGTCGTAAAAGCCGTAAGGTACGCGGAAGCGGAAAAAATCATTCTAGTTTCCTGCAACCCTGCAACGCTTGCGCGCGATCTGGGACTTTTAACGGGAACGCTGAAGGAAGAAGACGGCACGCTTGTTAAAAACGGTTGTACGGATAGCAAATATAAAATTATTTCCGTCACGCCGTTCGATATGTTCCCACAAACCAAATGGTGTGAAACGCTCGTGGTATTGGAGCGTAAGTATTAACAGGTAACAAATTTAAAGAGGATATGCAATATGGATACGGGTAAGCTTGATAAATGGGCGGAGCTGCTGCTCGATATGGGTAAGCGCAACAACCTGATAAACTTCAAGGATACGAAGCTCGGCACGGTGGAAATTGCCGCGCCGCTTTATACTGCGCTTTTTGATAAAGCCGACCGCGACACGATTTTTGAGGTTTACGATGCTGATGCTGACTCTGACGAAGACGGGCTGTTCGCAGACGAAGAGCAAGCTACTGAAAAAAAATTTGCCGACAAACACGATTACTTTGAAAGGTATTCAAAAAAAATAAAGGGCAACCAGATACTTTTATGGAATGCTTACGGACCCTTGACGGCGCTTTCGTCAATCGCAAAAAAGGCGGACGCCGCGATAGAGGAAACGGGCGTAAACATAGCGTATATAGCTTTCGGCTTCGTGCATTGGTTTGAAGCAAACGACCCCGAAGCTTTATACCGCGCACCCCTATTGTTAATTCCCGTTACAATCGAAAGAAAGGCGCGTACGGAGGCTTTCAAAATCAAACCCACCGGCGACGACGCGGTTTTAAACCCGACGTTTGCTTTTAAGCTTCAAAGCGAGTACGGCGTAACCCTTCCCGAATATTCCGACGAGGGTATATCCCGATACTTCGACGCTTTGGGCGAAATATTCGAAAAGCTTAAATGGACGCTCACGCGCGAGTGCAAAATAGGCATATTCTCGTTTTTAAAAATAAATATGTACCGCGACTTAAAGGACAACGCGGACGAAATTCTGCTAAACAGAAATATCCGAATACTCCTCGGCGAGCCCGTAGAAGAAGAAACTTCCTTGAAAGAGCAAGGCGAGTCGGCGCAAAGAAACGTAGTTGACGCCGATTCAAGTCAGGCGGAAGCCGTTGCGCTTGCAAAGACGGGGGAAAGCTTCGTGCTTCAAGGCCCTCCCGGTACGGGAAAAAGCCAGACGATAACCAACCTTATTGCCGAGTGCATAAGCGACGGTAAAAGGGTTCTCTTCGTTTCCGAAAAGCTTGCCGCGCTAAACGTTGTTTACGATAAGCTTAAAAAAGCCGGACTTGCGGAATTCTGCTTGGAGCTGCACAGCCACAAGGCAAACAAAAAGGAAGTAATAGCCGAGCTGTGCCGCACGCTGCGCCTGCCGAAGAATACCGTTTCCGCGGAGGCGGCGGAGTACACGGACGAGCTTAAGCGTGCCGAGGATAAGCTGTGCGCATACGAAAAAGAACTACACTGTACGCGTCCCGTTATAAACAGAACGCTTTACGGTATATTCGGCGAAATTTCACGCTTGAGGAACACCGCCGACTGTGATTTAGTAATCGAAGATATAAGTAACAAGGGCGAGGAATTTTTAAACGACGCCGCGGACGCTTTATCCCAGTACGCGCAGTATGTGCCGTCTGTCGGAGAAGATTTTAAAAGGAACGTCTGGTACGGTTACAAAATTAACGACGGTTCTTACTCGTCGAAAATCATGCTTAAATCTAAGCTGCAGACGTTAAGCGCCGCGCTCAAAGAAATAATTTACGAAAAGGAAAAGTTCACAAAGCTGTACGAAGCTTCCTGCCCTACGGTAGGCAGCCTTAATGCGGCGCAGCGCTTTTTTGCGCTGGCGGCAAATTCCAAGTACTTATCGCCCGTGCTCTTAAGCGCGGACGAAGCAAAAGCTGCGCTTGAAAAGCTTAACGCGGCGTTTGCGCTGTATAAGGAAGTTACCCAAGCCAAAGCCTACCTCGACGAAAATTACGACGGAGATATATATAAGCAGGACGGCGCGGCGAACTATAAGCTTTTAACCAAAAAATACGGCGGCGCTTTTTCGCGCCTTTTCAGCAAGGAATATAAAAATATCCGTTCGGAGATAAGCTTGTGCCGCCGCGACAATAAAAAGGTATCCTATACGGAAGCCGTGACCTGTGCTAAAAATCTCGCTGCTTTTAAAAGCAGGACGGAAGAATTTGCAACGGCGGCGGACGGCTTGCCTGAGCTCGATATTAAGAATTTCAAGGAAGCCGACTTTAACGCGGCTGTTTCGGATTTAACCGAGCTTGAAAAAGTATTTGCCGAAGGCTTTGAGAGCGGCAATATCCGTTTCCTT
Source organism: uncultured Clostridia bacterium (assembly GCA_947175515.1). Classification (GTDB taxonomy): domain Bacteria; phylum Bacillota; class Clostridia; order Christensenellales; family Borkfalkiaceae; genus Coproplasma. The sequence continues at coordinate 22,327 of CAMWNA010000016.1, forward strand.
TCCGCGGAAGAATACTCTGCGCAGAAACGCGGGTTTGCGTCAATTTCAAGAACTCTTGAAAAACACCTGTCGGCATTGAGCGGTTCGCTGGATTTTGTCGCGGACAGCTTTGAAAAGAGCGAGTTCGATTTTTATGCGGTTTCAGCGGAAGCGGCAAGTGATAAAGCCTGCGGCTTACTTGAAGATATCGACGGACTGGATAACTGGCTCGCCTTTTATTATCTTTTGCAACGTCTGGAAAAACTGCAGCTTACAGAATTTTTAGGCTTGACCGCAAACGGCGGAGTCCCTGCCGAAAAGCTTGCGGACGTTTTCAGAAAAGCGTTTTTCAAACAGTGGGCGGACTGTATCGTACGCTCGTCTGACGTGCTTTCCGCGCTGTCGCGGATACCCCACGATAAAACAGTGGAAACGTTTGCGTCAACCGATAGATTGCAGTTTGAAATCAACAAAGCGAAAATCCGCGCTAAGCTTTCGTCTATGCGCCCTTCTACGTCTATGGTTACAGCCGGCGGCGCAGTTTCCGTTCTTTTACGCGAGGGCGAAAAGAAAAGAAGGCAAAAAAGCATACGTACGCTGTTATCTGAAACGGGCGAGCTTATTCAGATTTTAAAACCCTGTTTTTTAATGTCGCCGTTAAGCGTCAGCACGTTTTTGGAGTCTTCGAAAATCCGTTTCGATACCGTCATTTTCGACGAGGCTTCGCAGATATTTCCGCAGGACGCGGCCGGCGCCATTTACCGCGGCAAACAGCTTATAGTCGTGGGCGATTCACGCCAGATGCCGCCGAGCAATTTCTTCAACGCGGTTGCGGACGCTCCGGAGGACGATGACGAAGGTGTAACCGACTTCGAGTCCATTCTCGATTTATGTTCTACCGCGCTTCCCCAGAAAAGATTGAAGTGGCATTACAGAAGCCGCTACGAACAGCTTATATCATTCTCGAATAAAAACTTTTACGACTTCGAGCTGGTTACGTTCCCCTCGTGCAGGCAGGATAAAAACAAGGACGGCATAGGCGTTGACTTCCACTATATAGGAGGCGGGACGTTCGACCGCAAAACCAAGACTAATTTAAAGGAAGCCGAATACGTCGTAGACTTAATTTACGATAATATTAAAAAATATCCCGAAAGAAGCTTGGGCGTGGTTGCGTTCAGTATCTCACAGCAGAGCCTTATAGAAAAGCTTTTAAACAGGCGCCGCGCCGCAACGCAGAATAACGAGGAATTTTTCAAAGCCGACGCTGCCGAGCCTTTCTTTATAAAAAATCTTGAAACCGTGCAGGGCGACGAACGCGACACGATTATTTTCAGCGTGGGCTACGCCAAGGACGAAGAGGGCAAGCTTTTACATAACTTCGGACCATTGAACAGGGTGGGAGGCGAAAGAAGGCTCAACGTTGCAATCACGCGCGCAAAACACAACGTGCAGGTTGTTGCCTCTATGAAGTATACCGCAATAGACTTGAAGCGCACGAAATCAGCCGGTGCAAGACTTTTGCGCGATTATCTCGATTATGCCGAAAACGGTTCAACCGCGCTTGAACGCGCGGACGAAGCCGCATTTGAAAAACCGCGCTTGGAATTACAGAAAGAGGTTTGCGAATTTTTAAAAGACAGCGGTTTTGAAGCGGATATGCAGGTCGGCTGTTCAGGTATGAAAATCGACGTGGCGGTAAAGGATAAAAACGGTGCCGATTACGTGCTTGCCGTGGAGTGCGACGGCGAAAGCTATCATTCGGGCAGAAACGCACGCGACAGGGACAGACTGCGCCGCGAAGTGTTGGAGCGCATGGGCTGGCGGTTCTACCGCGTTTGGTCGGCGGACTGGATAAGAAGCAACAAAGCAGAAAAGGAAAGGCTTTTGTACGAAGCGGAAGCGGCGGTTAACGGCAAGGGCAAGCCGACCCTTTCATCAAAGCAACGGCAGACGGAAGACGTAAAAAAAAACGATAATATAAATTCCGACGGCGACAACGCAAAAAATTCAAGCAGCTTTATAAGCGCCGCAGAGGATAAGCCTTACGAATTTCCCGAATATAAAACGGCGGATATCCCAACGCTGAGAAGGAAGTATCCCAACGATTTCATTTCGTTCGTAAGGGAAATGCTTGAAACCGAAGCTCCGCTTTCGGAGGAGCTGTTGCTGCAACGCATAGCCTTTATGTTCAATTACTACGGCAAGGTCACGCCTGCCGTCGTGCGCGAGTACGAAAACAGAATGCGCCGTGCCGACGGTCAAGGAATAATCCGCCGTAACGGATTTCTTTACCTTGAAGGCCGGACGGAAACGCCTTTCCGCCGCGTCGGAAAGTTCAAACGCGAAGTCAAGGAAGTAAGCCTTGAAGAGCTTGCTTCGGGTATGCGCACGCTTTTAATGCTCAACGTGTCTGTCGACAGGGAAGGGTTGTTCAGGGAGATTATGAACCAGCTCGGCTTCAACCGTCTTACAGAACCCGTAAAGCACAGGCTTGGCGACGCGTTAAAGATTTTAGACGGTGAAACGCAAATCGACGGCAACAGAATAACGCTTAAATAGAAAGGAATTAATCCGCAGTTTAAGCGGTGCGGGTAAAGATTTTCAGCGCAGGAAAAAAATTCAATTCCAAAAAAGTAGACATTTTTCGCCAAGCGTGATAGCATAATAATGTACAATTCAGCAAATTACGACAGGAGACCTTTTATGACGGAAAACCGCAAAGCGCCCAGACAGAAAATTTTGATAGTAGACGACTCGGAGCTTAACCGTTCCATTCTCGCGGATATGCTGGGCGGCGATTTCGATGTTATCGAAGCCTCCAACGGACGCGAGGCGGTTGAGCTTATTAGCCTGTACGGCGGCAAACTCAGTCTTGTATTATTGGATATAGTAATGCCGCAGATGGACGGGTTCGAAGTGCTTGCAAAGATGAAAGAGAAAAAGTGGATACAGGATATCCCCGTCATTATAATTTCGTCGGAAAACACCTCGCAGTTCATAGAAAGGGCTTACGAGCTTGGCGCTACCGACTACATACAGCGCCCTTTCGATACAAACGTCGTGCGCCGCCGTTCGTTAAACACAATTATGCTGTACGGCAAGCAGAAGGAGCTGAAGGGGCTTATCGAGGAGAGTGTTTACAGGCGCGAAAGAGAACAGTCGCTGATGATAAACATTTTAAGCCATATCATTGAATTCCGTGACGGCGACAGCGGCAATCACATAACCAACGTAAGGAAAGTAAGCGAAATGCTTTTAAACACCCTTGCGAAGTATAACGCAAAGTACCTGCTTCCGCAGTATGAAATTTCGCTTATAGCATTGGCGTCGGCGTTGCACGATATCGGCAAAATAACCCTTGACGCAGATTATTTAAACAAGCCCGAAAAACTCGGCAAAAAGGAACTCGAAACCGTGCGCGCACATTCCCTGCGCGGTGCGGAGATGATAAAAAAATTACCTTACGCGTCAAACGAGCCCTTGGTTCAAAGGGCATACGAAATTTGCCGCTGGCACCACGAAAGGTGGGACGGAAGCGGCTATCCCGACGGACTTACCGGTGACGAAATCCCCGTATCCGCGCAGGTGGTTGGGCTTGCCGACGCGTACGATACTCTTACGAATAAGCGCGTTTATAAGGAAGCCGTTCCCCATTCAAAAGCGGTGGAGATGATTTTAAACGGCGAGTGCGGCGCGTTCAACCCCGACTTGCTGGAGGCATTCAAATCGGTAGCCGGCACGTTGCAGACCAATTTGAGATTAAGCTCGCTTGAAGATATTTAAAATGCGCATTCACGGAGTAGATTATGACGCTTGAAAATTTTTACGAAATTATCGGCGGAGATTACGCCGGTACCAAATCGCGCTTTTTAACCGACGAACGCATTGCGCGTTTTACGGCTAAATTTCCTGCGGACGAAAGCTTTTCGAATCTCGAAAAGGCGATTGCGGAAAACAACGTTGAGGAAGCGTTCCGCGCCGCGCATACGCTGAAGGGTGTGGCGGGCAATCTGGGTTTTACCGCGCTTTTCGAAATTTCACAGACGGTTACGGAAATTCTGCGCGGCGGCAGTCTGGATATTTCCGCGCACATGCCGGAGCTTAAAAGGCTTTATACGCTTACGGTTGAAAATATCGCAAAACTTTAATCATATAAACTAAGCGCATAAATTTTAGCGGACGGGGCAAACTTTTTGTATGGCAAAGAGAAGAACCTCAAAAATGATTAAAGATATTTTCGAAGGCACGGCGAGCGCGAACGAATGTACGGGCTTGTATCAGAAGGTTTCGCTCGACACTGACGAGATTGCGAAGTTTCATAAAGAATATATAGAAGAAAAAGAAGATTAAAAATTTTAAAACAGGCGCGGACGGCAGCTCGTCCGCGCCTGTTTTATATGCGCGCTTTTTATCAAACCCCTTGAATTAATTGCGGAGGCGTGTTATAATACGGCTATGAAATACGTACTTTCCTTGGACCAAGGCACAACCAGCTCCAGGGCGATAATATTCGACAAGGGCGGAAACATAATAAGCTCCGCCCAACGCGAATTTAAACAGCTTTACCCTGCGGCAGGCTGGGTTGAACATTCCCCTGCCGATATATACGGCACGGTAGTTTCCGTAGCGGCGGAAGCGCTTGCACGCGCGTCCGTTTCCGCAGAAGATATCTGCGCCCTCGGTATAACCAATCAGCGTGAAACGACGTTGGTCTGGGACAAGCGCACGGGCGAGCCTGTATGTAACGCAATAGTGTGGCAGTGCCGCCGCACTGCGGAATACTGTGAAAAGCTTAAAGCCGAAGGGCTTTCCGAACTGATTTACGAAAAGACGGGGCTTATACCCGACGCGTATTTTTCCGCAACGAAATTAAAGTGGATACTTGACAATATTCCATCTGCACGAATCCGCGCCGAACGCGGCGAGCTTCTGTTCGGCACTGTAGATACCTTTCTGATGTGGAAGCTGTCCAAGGGCGGAATTTTTGCAACCGACTACACCAACGCCGCGCGCACTATGCTGTTCAATATCCATACGCTGGAATGGGATGACGAGCTGTTAAAGCTCTTCACCGTACCTAGGCAAATGCTGCCCGAGGTCAAGCCCAGCGGTTCAGACTTCGGCTGTACCGATAAAAGCGTTTTCGGCTTCGGTATTCCCGTTTGCAGTGCGGTCGGCGACCAACAGGCGGCGCTTTTCGGTCAGCTTTGCCTGAACGAAGGCGACGTTAAAAACACTTACGGCACGGGTTGCTTCCTTTTAATGAACACGGGCGGCCGCGCCGTCAAAAGTAACTCGGGGTTGATAACAACCCTTGGCGCAACAATTTCCGCGCATGAAAACGCAAAGCCGCCATACGTGCTCGAAGGCTCGGTTTTCGCAGGCGGCGCGGCGGTGCAGTGGCTAAGGGACGGACTGAAAATAATTTCCTCAGCAGACGAAAGTCAAACACTCGCCGCGCAGGTCAAGGACAACGGCGGAGTGTATTTCGTTCCTGCGTTCACCGGACTGGGCGCACCTTATTGGAATTCCGAAGCAAGGGGAACGGTTACCGGTCTTACGCGCGGCACTACACGCGCGCATATCGTCCGCGCCGTGCTTGAGGGTATTGCCTATCAGGTTTACGACGTGGTGGAGGCTATGCAGAAGGACGCGCAGGTTAAAATCTGCCGTCTTGCCGTTGACGGCGGCGCAAGCAGGAACGATTTTCTTTTACAGTTTCAGGCGGATATTTTAAACTGTCCGACGGAACGCCCTAAAGTGTTTGAAACCACCGCACTCGGCGCAGCGTACCTTGCCGGTCTTTATTCGGGCTTTTGGAAAAGCGTTGACGAGCTTAAAAATAATTTGTCGGCTAACGCCGTTTTCAGCCCCGCAATGTCTGAGGATAAGCGGAAACAAAACCTCGAAGGCTGGCGCAAAGCAGTAAACCGCACTCTTTTATAATAATGAAAAGCGCTTGACTTAAGTACGGATAAAAAGTTAAAATATAGATATGGCAGAAATAAACACGGAAAAACTTAAAAAATACAAACTGGGCGAGCTGTCAGGCAATATCGCGCTTGCGTTCTGCGGCGCAGTACTTTTGTACTTTGCCGTTGCATTTTCTATCGCAAGAGTGCATTCGATTAAACCGCTTGAAACTGCCGTGCTTATTTCCGCACCTATTCTGATGCTTGCAGGCGCTGCCGCCGCCGCGTATTGCAACTTGAAGTACGGCGCGGCAATCAACTCGCTTATAAAAAAATACGTGCTTGAAACCTGCGTGGAAAACGCCGCGCTTCTGCACCCCGAAAAACTGAATTTAACTTTTAATCTTTCTTTGGAGGGTAACAGCGTTATTTTACAGACCGAAGGCGCAAACAGAAAGGAAAGATTAGTATTTGATTTTTCGGCTTTCGGCAGACTGGGCTTTTCGCGCAAAGTTGCGTGTTTAAATGAAATAGAAAACAGGCTTATAATAACTTTCTGCCGCCTTTACGACCGCGGTTCTAAGTATAACGACGTGTGCTTTACCGAACGCGCTGAAACTCGCCGCAAATCCGGCAAGCCCGTTTACATAATAAAAGGCGGCACGCCGGACAGAAACGCTTATAAAACCTACCTTAAAAATTAAAGATGTGCACGGCGCGGACGAATAAACTTCGTCCGCGCCGCTTTTCTTTTATGTCATTCTGAGTGAAACGAAGAATCTCACTCCGCATAAATAATACGTCATTCTGAACAAAGTGAAGAATCTCGTTTCTTAATATAATAAAGAGCAAAATTCTTCGCTAGCGCTCGGAATGACAGTATTGAAAGGCTTAAAAACGCGTTCAGAGTTTGACTTGTGATAAGTCAATCAAGCGCAAAAGCAATTAAGAAACACCGTTAACGTAAGGTTATCGTTTGACTTGTGATAAGTCAATCAAGCGCAAAAACTATTAAGATACGCCGTAGTTGTCGCATTTTGTTGATTAGTGAGCAGTCAAATCAAGCGCAAAAGCTATTAAGATACTCCGTTGTCGTCGCACGACCACAATATGTAGTGGTCGGGGGGCGGCGGCAACCACAATTTTAAAAATTTTGTCAAAAACTCTTGAAAATATAAAAACTGTGTGATATAATCACGATACCACATT
>CAMWNA010000017.1 GCA_947175515.1 uncultured Clostridia bacterium
CGTCGGCAGCGTCAGATGTGTATTATAGACAGGCGTGCAACGCACGGCGGCTTTATGTATTATATACGCTTAATCCAATTCGTAATATTTGGCAAGACCGCCGCTTGAGGTTTCACGGTAGCTGTTAAGTAAATCCTTGCCGGTGTTGTACATTGCTTTAACCACTAAATCGAAACTTATCTTGCGCGAATCAGCAAGGAAGTTTGCAAGCGAAACGGCGTTTATAGCGCGCATTGCCGCAACAGCGTTCCTCTCTATGCAGGGTATCTGAACTAGCCCTGCAATGGGGTCGCACGTCAAGCCTAGGTGGTGTTCCATTGCAACCTCCGCCGCGTATTCAATTTGCTCCAAGCCCATTTCAAAAAGCTCGGCAAGCGCCGCCGCCGCCATGGAACAAGCCGAACCTATTTCAGCCTGACAGCCGCATTCTGCACCGCTTATCGAAGCGTTCTTCTTTATCAGGTTACCTATAATACCGCCTGCGGCAAGCGCGCGCACTATCTGCAAATCAGAAAAGCCGCGCTCTTCCTGCATATACTTTAAAACCGACGGCACCACGCCGCAAGCGCCGCAGGTGGGGGCGGTTACTATAATTCCTCCGGCAGCATTCTGTTCACCCGTTGCAAACGCGTATGAGCAAACCAAGCGGTTTTCCCTTGTCTGCGCGGACTCGTCTATGTGCCGCTGGTTGTAAAGCTTCTGCGCGCGCCTCTGCGTTTTAAGGCAGCCGGGGAGCGTGCCCGATGTCGTCAATCCCTCGTGTACGGTCTGTTTCATTCTTTCCCAGACCTTTAAAAGATAGTCTGAAATTTCTCTGCCTTCGCATTCCTCTGCGTACTGCCAAAGACGGATATTTTTCGCCTTGCAGTATTCGGCAATTTCCTTATACGAGTTTAAAGGGTAAATGCTGTCGTCGGCAAATTTTTCGTAAAGCTCGTATTTCTCACCCTCGAACGCGATAGTGCCGCCGCCAACGCTGTATACGCGTTTTTTTGCCACCGTTTTGCCGTGTGCAACGGCTTCTATGTCCATAGTGTTCGGGTGTACGTCGCATGGTGTGACGGAATCGAAAACTACTTCGCACTTTACGGGCGCCGCGGTTTTTATAATTACTTCGTCCGTACCGTGCCCCTTGCCCGTCAACGCAAGCGAACCGTAAAGCGTAACCTTAAAAAGGTCGGCTTCGGGGCAGCGTTCGCGCATAATTTTTACAGCCCTTTCGGGTCCCATTGTGTGCGAGCTTGAGGGTCCGCGGCCTATCTTGTAAATTTCACGTAATGACTGCATAAAAATTTGTCCTTTAATTTTCGTTTGACTTACGCTCGGTAAATCGAACGTATTTGTTAAGCGGTCTACAGGTCGAACGCTATCGCTGTGATATCGTCGTTCAGGTCGCTGCTGAAGGCTTTCAGGTTATCCTCTAAATTCTTTATAAATTCTTCCGCCGTGCGTGAAACGGAAAGGGTTTTAATCGCACCGTCCGCGCCGAACATTTCACCGCGTCCGTTTTTGCATTCCGTAACTCCGTCCGTAAGCAGTACCAATATATCGCCCTTTTTGTAAGGTATAACATCCTCGAAGTAGGAGGGGTTTTCAAACCAGTTTGAAACGGGAGGGGAGTTCAGCATTATCCTGGTAATTCCGCTGTCGGTTTTCAAAAGTATCGGCACGTTGTGCCCTGCCATAGAATACGTTATGCTGTCGCTGTCTATGCGTACCGCCGCAACGGTTACGTAGTTTCTCTCGTCAAGATTAAGTTCGGAAAATTTATCCGAAAGCTTGCGTATGGCTTTTGCCGGCGAATATTCGCTTTTATCGTAAGCTGCTTTCACGAACGCCGAAAGCATACCCGCGGAAATTCCCTTGCCGGAAACGTCGGCTATAACTCCGCACGCGGAATTTTCCACTGCGTATACGTCGGGCAAATCTCCGCCGATGTCGCGGCAGGGAATGTACATATACGAGTATCTTTTTCCGCCTGCCCAATTTCCTGCGGGCAAAAGCCGCTGTTGAATGCTTTTCGCCGTCTGCAGCTCCTTGGCTATTTCCAGCTCGTACGCGTCGTCAATCGTGCCCATACATAGTCCGCCGCCTAAGGGCGTTACGGTTATGGAATAGGAAACGTCGTGGCAAACGCCGTTTTCTTTGACCTTTTGGTAAACCCTGCGGCTGACCTGTTTGTTGGAACAGAATGCGTCGTCAAACGCGTCGTATAAGGAACACCCCCTGCAGCCGTCGCCGCCGCATTGCGCGGAAGATGAGGCGCAGCAGGTGGCTTTGCCTAGGCTTTTTTTAGCCGCGCCGGAAGGAAACAGCGCGCGGAACGCCGAGTTGGTGAACACGGTTTTTAAGTTTTGGTCGGCGACTATAACCGCGGTGGGAACGCCGTCGATTATTCGCCTGTAATACTTTTCTATCATAAATCAGGGCAGATAAAATTTAAGCTTGTTTTCAACTATGTGTGCGGAAAGGGGAGTGTTTTCATAAAGCTCTCCGTCCGCCTGAATCGTCATATCTTCTCCGTGGAAAATAAATTCCGCTTCTTTTACCTTTACGGCGGTAATTTGTTTAACCTTATTTATTTTTCCGCGCATAAGCTTTATAAACGCGCCAACCGTCTGTCTCTTTGACAGATAGTCGGCAATAACCAAATCGATATACCCGTCGGAAATTTCCGCTTCGGGGAACATTTTAATCCCTCCGCCGAACTGCTTTCCGTTGCCAAGTCCGCAGATAAGTCCGAAGTGTTCTTCTTCCTTGCCTTGGTATTTTACGGTGAAGTTGTAGCTTTTGAACTTTGCAAGACTTACGATAAGCGCGTGAAGATATTTTGACTTTCTTTTGCTTTTACCCTTGTAAACGCGCTTTAATACGTCTACGTCGATGCCCATTCCTACGGCGTTAATCGAACGCACGCCTGAGGTAAGCTCTATAAAATCTACGTACTTCGGCTCGTTTTGCGCAATCAGCTTAGCCGCGTTTTTTGCAAGCTTGGGTATTCCGGCGGTCTTTGCAAAGTCGTTGCCTGTGCCCAAAGGTATAAGCGCGAGGGAAGTTTTTTCAAAATCGACTATGCCGTTCAAAATCTCGTGCAGGGTACCGTCGCCGCCGACGGCTACTATGCAGACTTCCTCGCCGGAGGAGGTCAGCTCTTTCGTTATTTGTCCTGCGTGCCCCTTATATTCGGTTTGGCGGACGGCGTAAGGTATTTGCGCGGCTTTAAATACCGCTTCGGCTTTCGCAAGCTTAATACGCGTTTTTGGCGTAAGCTTTGTCTGGTTTACTATAATATAGTGCATACCGCGTTTTTCCGTAAAGTTTTTAACTATAAAACATTATATATCATTTCTTTCTTAATTGCAATTAAAATAAAAAGTTGCTATAATAAAAGCGAAAAACCGTCATTTAAAATTACGGAACGATTTATTGTTTTATTGGAATCGATTTTAATTTTGCGGAATAAATATTATGCGTATACCCGTACCTGAAAACTTAAAAAAGTTAGCCGAAAGCTGTGATTTTCCGCTGTATATCGTCGGCGGATACGTGCGCGACTTTCTTGCCGGACTTGAATGCGAAAGCCACGATATCGATATCTGTGCGCCTGCTTCGGCGGACGATTTTTGCACGGCGGCGAAAGCCTGCGGTGCGGAAATTACCGCGGTTTACCGCAATACGGGGACTGTTAAGGTTAAGTTTGGAAAAGAGGAGTACGAGTTTGCCTGCTTCCGCTCTGACGAATACGTCCGCGGCACGCATACTCCCGTAAAAATCTTCTTTACAAACGATATTGCCTTAGACGCGCGCCGCCGCGATTTCAAATGCAACGCGGTTTACTATGAAATAAACAATGGCGAATTATCTGACCCTCTCGGCGGCGTTATAGATATTAAAAATAAAATAATCTCCACCGTAGACAGGGAGGAAAAGGTGTTCGGAGAGGACGGCTTGCGCTTAATGCGCCTTGCGCGCCAAGCCGCGCAGACGGGCTTTACTCCGTCAAAGGAATGCTTAAACGGCGCCTCGGCAAACTGCGCTTTGATTGCAGACATCGCGCCTGAAAGAATTTTTGCGGAGTTAAACGCTATTTTGCACGCCGACGGAAAGTACGGAAAGGACGGCGCGCAGTACGTCGGGTTAAAGCTTTTGGAAAGCACGGGTGTGTTAGCCTTTATTTTGCCGGAGCTTTGGCTCGGCAAGGGTATGATGCAGCCTGAAAAATTCCACTCGCACGACGTTTTGGAGCATTCTCTTCGCACGGTGTTATATGCCGACGAACGCGTGCGTCTTGCCGCACTTTTACACGACGTGGGTAAGCCTTATCTTATGAATACGCAGGGTAACTTTTACGGACACGAAAACGTCGGCGCAAAAATCGCGCAAGAGGTATGTTTAAGGCTGAAAACGTCAAAAAAGCTTATGGAAGAGGCGGTTAAGCTGACTGCGCTGCATATGTACGATATGCGCTTAGACGCACGCGAAAGCAAAATACGCCGTTTCATAGTCCGCAATCTTGAATATTTTGAAAAGCTTTTGCTTATAAAACAGGCAGACTATTCCGCATGCCGCGACGATTTGAACGAGGCGCCCTGCGTAACCAAATGGAAAAAAATTTACGCAAATATGAAAGAGGAAGGCGTTCCGACGCGGCTTAAACAGCTTGCCGTGCGCGGTGACGAGCTTATAAGCTTAGGCGTGCCGCCCGAAGAGGTAGGTAAAGCGCTTTGGGAAATGCTTGAAAACTGCGCCGCCTGCGGACTTGAAAACGATAAAGAAAGACTTTTAAGGTACGCTGTAAAGTTTATTCCGGAACGCGGATAAACGCAATAGCTTTCTGAAACGGTAAAAGTCCTTCGTAAATTTACCACCGAATAACCGTTGCTTTTTGGTTGTCGGTATAATATAATAAAGAAAATATGCGCTTGATTCAGGCGCGGAGTAAAATTATGGCAAACAACAATTCAAGAAAAAGAGGTCATTCCTTATTAGCGTTTTTCCTCGGCTTGCTGATCGGAATTCTGCTTGTCGGCGGCGCAGTGGCTGGCGTAGTTATTTTCGTTCTTAATTTAAAGCTTGATAAAATCAGCGCCAACAAGGACGACGACGGCAACTATATTTACGTAAACGGCAACCCCGATGAGGGCGGCGCGGGTACGGTTATGGACCTCGTTAAAAAAATATCAGCAATGGCTAAGGACTACAATTCGCTGTCGCTCGGCGAAGTGGAAGTTCTTATCCCTGCAGTCGGTAAGCTTACCGATAAGCTTGACGAATCGATAGGACAGTTCGTCCGTCTGGAAGAAGGCGAGCTTCAGGCGGTAAAATTCGGCGAACTGGGAGATTTCGTCAAGGGGCTTACGGAAAGAATAAATATCGCAACGCTTATAGGCGCCACGCCCGATAACGCGATTATGACTTATCTTTGTTACGGGGTTTCCGGCATCAAATTCGGTGAAAACGGTTATACGGGAAAGTACAAAGCGGAGGACGGAACCGTTCACGAATGTTTCTTTGAAATGGACGAGTCAAACGGCAAAATATCCGACGCGTACTATATTGAAAACGGCGAAAGGGTCTATACGCCGTATCTGACGCTTGAAAACGTCAATAAGCGCGTGGACGGTGTATGCAATGATTTGACCGTCGGCGAAATTATTACCGTTCCAGCAGACGATAAAATTTTAAATTCTATAAAAAATTCCACTATTAACAGTATTTCGGACGATATAAATTCAATCTGCGTTCAGCAGCTTTTCCCCGACGATATATACGCGCGCGCAACTGCGGCGGAGGGGCAGACGAATCCTGTTGCGCTCGCTTATCTTGCGGTGAGCGAAGCTCCGCAGTCTGCATCCGTTTATGACGAAAAATATATTTATTACGAAATTGATACGGAAAAAGGCGGCTTTAAGCTTGCGGGCAGCAGTAACGGCAAGCTCACCGCAGAGGAATTTGACGGCGGTGCTTATTATACCTGCGGCGAAGGTAAAATTCTGTTTGATAAAAAGTTCGTTTATTATACCAAGAATGACGAAGGCGATTTGACTATGGTCAACGCAGGAAGTGAAGGACAGGGTAAATTGGAAGCGCTTGACGCAAACGCGGAATATTACACCTACGGCGGAACTTCGCCGCTGTGGAAGCTGCTTTTATATACCGCGGACGAGACGACTGGCGAAATCAGCGAATCTGTTTATAATTTTAAAAACATCAACACGATGATAAACAACGTTTCCAAGAATACTCAGAACAGTACCCTGCGCGAGCTGGACGCGGCAGGAATACTCACTTTCAACAACAAAGAAGAGTTGAATAAATACGTAACCTATTATGAGGACGGAGTTCCTATAACTAAACAAATAGGCGAAATAGAGCTTACAAGGGCTATAGGTATGTTTGTTGCATTGGTGCCGAGCACGCCTAACCCGTAAAGCAAATACGACAACAAAATATAAACGCCCGACGGCTTAAATTCGTTTGACAAGTCGGGCGTTTTATATTACAATTAAATAACCTTGCATACCGTAAGTGGTATGCCGATTAAGTCCGGGAGGTGAATTTATGAAAACTTACGAAATGCTTTACGTTTTGGACGCTGCGATTTCCGATGAAGCAAAGGAAGCGCACGTTGCAAAGTTTGCGGATATAGTTACCGCAGCAAACGGTAAAGTCGTTTCCACTGACAAGTGGGGCGTAAAGAAGCTGGCTTATCCCATCAAGTATAAGTCCGAAGGCTATTACGTTTTAATGACTTTCGAAGCGGAAGGTTCGGTAGTGAAAGAGCTTGACAGAGTCGCGCATCTTTCTTCCGAAGTTTTAAGAGTAGTTACAACAGCGAAAAATTAAGGGATAAAAGAGATGAACAAAGTTTTTTTAATAGGAAATTTAACCCGTGACCCCGAGCTTACCGAAACCTCTTCGGGAATATCCGTTTGCAGATTTGCAATCGCGGTAAACAGGAATTATTCCTCTGCAAGCGGCGAAAGGCAGACTGATTTTTTCAACTGCGTCGCTTGGCGCGGCTTGGGTGAAAACGTTGCGCGTTACGCTAAAAAGGGCAATAAAGTCGCGGTTTCCGGCTCGGTCGAGCTGAGAAATTACGAGGACAGTCAGGGCGTAAAGCGTACGGGAATAGATATCGTCGCACAGGACGTGGAGTTTTTAACTCCCAGAGGCGGCAGTGAAGGCGGCTTCGATAACTCGTCTTCCGCACCTGCACAGGGCGGCAAGCGTGCAAGCCTTCAGGCGTTTGACGACGATTCGGACATTCCCTTCTGAAAATTTTAAGGAGAATAATAATGGAAGAAAATAAAACAGCACCCGTTAAAAAGAGCTATAAAAGGGTTCCCCGCAAAAAGGTATGCGTGTTCTGTCAGGAAAAGGTTACCGAAATCGATTATAAGGACGTAGCCCGTTTAAAGAAGTTCGTTGCGGAAAGCGGCAAAATACTTCCCCGCAGAATGAGCGGTACCTGCGCAAAGCACCAGCGTGAGCTTTCCACTGCGATCAAGCGTGCGAGAGTTGCGGCTTTGCTTCCTTTCAAAGCAGAGTAATCAAAAAGCAAATAAAAATCAAAACACTTCCCAATCTCGGGAAGTGTTTTTTTGTGTTTCGGAATACGCTTTTACCGTTACATAAAAGCATTGCCGCCGGCGCACATATGTGCGCCGGCGGCAAATTACTTTACAGTACTTAATTTAAGGGGTAATTTCTACTTTATGCAGATAGCTTTCGCCGTCTTTACCCTTTGTTATGGTGTGAGTTTCGGCTTTTAGCGTAACGGTTATTACGTAATAACCGTCTTTTTGCTCGCCGTATACGTCTACTCCGTCGATTTTAACTCTCGTTTTTCCGGTGAAGTAAATTTTCACGGTCTGTTCTGAAGCCATCGTGAACTTTAACGAGCCTTTGGAGTCAAGCTTCAAACCGCTTGTAAACGTCGTTCCGTCTATTGAAACGGATAATCCCGCTTTAAAGCTGCCGGCAAACGTCCAGTAACTTCCGTCTTCGGTTTCTGCTTTGCTGTTGTTGAATGTTATCGACTTGCTTTGGCTTGCAAGCTCTGCATATTTTGCTGCTATAGCCTCGTACTTCTTGTTTTCGTCAAACGTCAGCAAAGCTTTCTGTCCGTCGGTGAGAGAGGTGTACATTCTCTTTAGCGCCGCGCCGTCGCCTAAGGTAAGGCTGTCAACCGTTACGTCGGCAAGCATCGCTCTGAAGTTAATCAAGTTTGCAAATTCTTCAAGCTTTGCATATCCTTCGGCAACTTTATTGTAATTGGTTACTTGCTTCTGTTGTTCGTCCGTAAGCTCTAAGTAAGCTAAATCAACTGCGTTAAACCATTTTTCAACCCTTTCAAGAGTATCTAAGGTGCTTATAGTAGCTTTGCTTAAATCAGGTAAATCGTTGATTTTATCTGTTACGTTCTTTGCGGCATACTTGGCAAATGCATTTTCTGCTGCAACCAGCTTAGCAACGTTTGTGACCAAAGCCTGCATTTCAGCATGTAATGCCGTATATTCATTCCGTGCCGCGATAATTTTATTGTAAGAATTTTCGTCAACGGTACCTATATAATCAATTCTGGCAATTACGCGTTCAACAGCAAGCTCGTTATAAGCCGCTTCGGCTTTTTGAAGTCTTGTTAGAAGCTCATCGGGAATTTGCGTTCTTTCACTGGCCATTAAAGCGTTGTAAGCGTCTTTTGCGGTTTTGATTACTGAATAGTTGCCCGTTCCTATTTCTTCGGGTATAGCGGCAAGCGCGGTCTTTGCTGCGTTTACGCGCGCCTCGGAAGAAGCTGCAGTATCGGCAAACGAGATAGTGCCTATAGTCGATTCCTTATCCTTTTGTCCGGAACCTATAAAGTAGGTGCCTGCAGGGAGGACTACCGTTCGGTTACCGCTGAATTTTTCAATCCATACTCTGCCGTAGCTATCTAAAAGCTGAGGGCAAAAAGATTCATCTTTACCTGCTGCGCCCGTAATAGTAACTTCCATAGGAGCGGTAAGCTTAAAGGTTGCTATTTGTCCTTTGCCTTTGCCTGTTTTGAAGCCTTTGAAAAGCACGCCGTCAACTTCGCTTCCGTCCGATGCCTTGGTTGCGTCAACGGTGGTTCCTGCCTGTACTGCTTTCGTAGGTTCATAAAAATTCATTCTTGTATCGTTAATTCTGGAGCCTTTAACACCGGCATTCATCATGACTCTTGTTCTTGCGCCGATAGCGTCGTCTAAAAGGCAGTCGCTACGTTTGTTTTCGGCATCGTAATAGAAGAGTGAAGGGTTTGTATCAAAAGAAGAATAGTCGATGTTGTCTTTGATATATTTGCAACTGTTTGATACTTTTGACTCGCGGTTGTCAACTTTTGTTGTTTGATCCAGTTGATAGCAGGAATAATATATATCATTATAGCCCTTTATTCCAACGCCGCCGCCTTCTCCGCCGTCTTCTGCAACTCTTTTACAACCGTCATAATAGTTGTATTCGCTGTAAAGGTACGCTTGCGCTCTTACTGAATGAATTACGCTTTGTTTAGCCGCTTCGCCTGTAACTAAAACATAGTTGTTGTAGAAGTGGACGTTTGCATTTCTGACAAGCGGCATTCGTGATTGACAGTCAACCCACATATTGTGGTGCATTGAGATGTTAAACTGTAAAGAGTACTGAGCAGAACCTATAAGGTTTGTTTTATGGCAACCTTCCAAATAGTTATAACTGAATGTATAGAATTGTCCGCGTTTGAAGTCGCAGCTTCCGTCGCCTTCGCCCTTGTCGCTTTCTGCGGCAGAGCCGTTTCCGCCTTGGTAGAATGTATTATGGTGAACCCAGCATCTTTCAACAGGAGCGTGTATTGTTGCAGTTATTTTCTTGGAGTCTTGTTCGCCTTCCATTCCTAAAGCGTCTTCGGGATAATTTTTGAAAGTTATATTTCTTGCTTCAAAGCTTTTTCCGTCGTTCTCATCTACTCTTGAAATTGTGCTTGAAACGAAGTGGAAGCCCCAACCTTTAACGACGGCATCTTCGCCTACACCTTCAACAGTTACGTTTTTTGCGTTGACCATACGTGCCATGCCGCCACTGTCGCCAACTGTTCCGCCGTTTTCTGTGCTGTTGAAATTTGTAAGACCGATAATAGAACAAATGCCGCTTCCGTTGATGTCGTTATCTACTTGCCCGATTATGCGGAGACTTACTGCGCCGTAAACATGGGTCAACTTTGCTATGCCTACGTTGGCGCGGTCATTGCCCGAGTATCTGCGATTGTTAAATAATTCGCCTATACCTTTATGGACTGTTCCCGTTGAATCGGTTGCATATTGAGTAATGTCAGTTTTTACGCCGTTTACGTAGCAGTAGTTAAGTATATCGTTTTTATTAGATTCTGTCAGATAAATAACAAGAGTATTGTCTTTTAAAGTTCCGTCGTTATTGTATGCGCCTACGCCTTCATTATAGTTGAAGTGCGCATAACCCGAACGGTCGTATGCTGTAACTTTGATAGCCTCGGGCAGAGTAATTTCCGCGTTGGAGGAAGTTTTAATTTTAACTTCGTATTCGCCTGCGGCAAGCCCTACTATGTCGACTCTGGTATTTCCGTTACCGTAGTTGCGGATAAGAGGGGCGTCAACGCTCTTCCAGCCGGAAGTGCCTTTTAAAGTGTACTGCACTGAAGCGCCTGCGGGGTTGCTGTCGCTGAATACCACGCCGATACTTTCGTTGTAGCCTTTCACGCTTTTAATTCTTGAATCAACCTGAGCCCATTTTGCGTGTAGGGTTATGTTGGTAGTTACAGGTTCGCTGAAATCGTAAAGAGTATTAAAAGTGCTTTCTTTATACCATCCGCAGAACATATAACCTTCCTTTTCAACCACTACGGGAGCGGAAGCGGTATGGTTTGCCGTTACCGACTGTGCCGAAACGTCGGTTCCGCCGTTCGTGTTGAAGGTTACTATAAGCTGCCCTTCGGTTACGGGTGTTTCGGGAGTGGTGGGGTCAACGTTAACGCTTCCTATAGAAACAGTTTTGTCGAATACGAAGTTATCGCTGCCGCCTGTACCGCCGTTACCGGAGCCGTCCCATTCTTTTGAGAAGTCTATGCCTGTTCCGTCAGCCGGCTGAACGGGGTCTTTCGCCCATTTAGCGTAAAGCGTAATATTAGCGGAAAGACGCTCGGACAAATTAAACATCTGCGTGCAAGCGCTGTCTTTAAACCAGCCTGCAAAATGCCAGTCGGTACGTACAGGCGACTGGTTTGCCAACGGCAAAGTCGAATCTTTGTCTATTTCCACGCTGTCAGACTTATTGTCGTAGTTGTAGTTAAGTGTAATTACTATTTTTTCGGCAGAAGGAGAAGATGAGTCCCACTTAGCGTATACCGTTACATCGCCGGTTACTGGCGAAGAGAAGTCGTAAGCGTTCGTGCAGGAGCTATCCGAATACCAACCTTTGAAAGTATGATTGCTCCAAGTAGGCTCAGCGGGCAGCGAAGCGGTAAAGCCGTCTTTAATTATCTGCGGTTTAACGGCGCTTCCTCCGCGTGAATCAAACGTTACAGTGTGGTAGCCGGCGGGTGCGGGTGCGTCTTCGCTCTGCCATTTTGCATAAAGTGTGATATTGCCCGTTACGGGTTTATCAAAGTCGTATACCGTTTCGTAAGACGTATCGTCAAACCAGTCTACGAATATAAATCCGTCACGTGCGGGGTTTTCGGGGCGAATTGCCTTTGCTCCGTCCTCAATGTACTGTGTGGCGACCAAGCTGCCCTTGTTAGAGTTGAAGGTCACGCTCCACTTTTTCGTGTCGTTCTTCGAGCAGGCGGTAACGGTCAGCGCGAACGCCATAGCCAAAATCGCCGCGACGAAAATTTTGAACGACTTTTTAAGAAGTTTCATTCTCATCATCTCCCTTTGAAACGGCGTTTTGCCGCTTCTTTTTCATTATTATATACATTATATCACTAGCCGTTTTAAAAGTAAACAATAAAAGTGCACAAAAGCGTGAAAATTTTACTAAATTTGTGGCTTGTTTACACGGAAATAGAAAACGAGCGGCGCCTTCAAAATTGAAGGCGCCACTCATATATTTCTTAATTTCAGTTATAGTTTCTTTGCCCGAAAACAGCAGTTCCCAAGCGGATTAGATTGCTTCCCGCGTCTAAACACAAATTATAATCTCCGCTCATACCCATTGAAAGATGTTCTGCATTCGTATCAAAGTCTTTTACCTTTTCAAAAAGTCCGCGCATTTTTTCCGCAAGCTTTACAAGCAGCGGCAAGTCGTCCGAAAAGGGGAGCATAGCCATAAGACCTTTCAACCTCAAAGAAGGCATAGCTACAATTTTTTTATAAGCGGCAAACGCTTCTTCAAAGGCGAAACCGCCCTTGGACTGTTCTTCACCGATATTAACCTGCAATAAAACGTCGGAAACGGTCTCCGCGTTTAAACTGCGCTTTGAAATCTCCTCGGCAAGCGCAAACCTGTCCAAGGAATGGTAAAGGTCAACCTTTCCTATCAAGTATTTAACCTTGTTGGTCTGCAAATGACCGATAAAGTGGCGGCGCGGATTTCCGCCTATTAATTCGTACTTTTCTTTAAATTCCTGAACGTGGTTGTCGCCTATGTCCGTTATCCCTGCGGCAACGGCACGGTTTATATCTCCGACGCTCTGTAATTTCACCGCCGCAACGAGTGTGACTTTTTCGCCGAAGCCGTTCTTTTCGGGAATTTCGGAAAGAAGCTTTTTAACGTTTTCTTCAATCATAGCTTTAAAGTAAATTTATTACGCGCCTGCGTAAATTTCGGCGTCTGGCTTACCGTTGAAGTCAACTACTATGTTTCCGTTTCCCGTGTAAGCTTTAAGAGCATACGCTCCGCCTGAAGCGTTTTCCCTGTTGCACGTTCCGTTTTTGGCAAGCAGGCTCAAAGAATAATCTTCTTCCTCGCCGTCAAGCGTTAAATTTATACTGCCTTCTTCTACGGTGTATGCGCCGTCCCTGCATTTAAGCCGTGAAATTCCGAGATTTCCGTACTTGACAGTCAAATCCATTTTGGAGCAGAGGCTGTTTTCCATAATTACCTTGCCGCAGTCCGCCGCACATATGAAAGAGTTTTCAAACGATATGTCCGCGCAGTCAAGCTTAAGGGTTTTAAGGTTTACGTTTGCATGCGAGAATGAGGAGTTGGCGATAGAAACGCTCACTTCACCGCCCGTAATATGTAAATCGGTACAGTTGACTCCGTCCATTTCCAAGCTTCCGCGCTTAATTTTCAGTCCTGCGCCGTATAAGACGTCAACAGGAGCGTAAACGATTATTTCCGCTTTGTGGAAGAAAGGCTTTCTGAGCTGCTTTAGCTTCAATATTCCGTCGTGTTCGTAAATTCTTATATAAGAGTGGGGTGCGCGTTCTATTCTGAAAGTGCTTTCGTCTGTTCCGTAAATTTTAACCTTGCAATTTATAAACTCGCAGTCGAGGCGGTTTATGCTCTCTGCCGCAAGATAGGAATTATATTTAATATTTTTCAATTTTTACTCCGTCTATATGAAAAACCGCTTTAAATTATGCGGCTTATTTTATCTATATTTATTTTTTACCGTTCAAAACTATTCCCGAGCGGTACGGTATAATTGTAAAATAAACGGGTTGCGTTTGTCAACTCGTTTTCATTCATATGTGCGATTACGCATTTGAGCGTGCAATTTCGGCGTTTTTAATCCTGCGGCGGCATTTTTTGCTTAAAAACCGCTTGAATTACGCATAATACTAAAAACAAGTAAGGACTGAAAAAATTTCGCGCAGGCTTATGCCGAAAAATGGCGAAATTTGGCAATTGTCTTTCTATAATAATTGACTTTAAGCCTTCCGAGTGGTAGAATTATATATAGAGGAATATTATATAAACGTAATAATCAAAAGGTAGGACTGCGGCATGGAAACCTTGCGTCTGTACGATTTGAATTTTACGTTTGCGGAAAAATATTTAAAGACTTTCAGATACCCTTGGGAAGCGCTTGCAGGGCTTAAAGAGTTTATTGTAAGCTTTGGAGCAACGCTTGATAAAAGCGATTATACGGAGGTGCGGCCGCAGGTCTGGCTGCATAAAAGTGCGAAAGTCTCTTCCTCGGCGCATATCGGCGCACCGTGCATAATAGGCGAAGGAACGGAAGTAAGGCATTGCGCTTTTATCCGCGGAAGCGCGCTTATAGGACGCGGCTGCGTGGTGGGTAACTCTACCGAGCTTAAAAACGCGATATTGTTCGACGGCGTTCAGGCGCCGCATTTTAATTACGTAGGCGACAGTATTCTGGGTCGCAAGTCCCATTTGGGCGCAGGTGCAATAACGTCCAACGTCAAGTCAGATAAATCGACCGTCGTAATAAAGGCGGAGGGATGGACGTTAAATACCGGACTGAAAAAACTCGGCGCAATGATAGGCGATTTTGCCGAAGTCGGGTGTAACAGCGTTTTAAACCCCGGCACGGTGATAGGTAAAAATACGAATATTTATCCGCTTTCGTCGGTGCGCGGCGTTATTCCCGAAAGCTGTATCTTTAAAGGCGGCGGCGTAATTGCCGCAAAGAAATGAAGTTATGAATTCCGAAAACAGTACCAGCAAAACCGAACGGAAAGAGAGAGCGGAAAAATCCTTTCAAAAGAGGGGTTTCCGCTATGCTATGTACTGTTTTTTCAAACGTCTTTTCGATATTACTTCGTCGTTTCTTTTGCTGGTTATTCTTTCGTGGTTCATACTTTTATGCCTTCTTATAAAATGGCTTGAAGATTTCCACAGCCCCGTCTATCTTTCTTGGCGCGTCGGCAAGAACGGCAAAAAATTCAGGATAGCAAAAATCCGCACTATGGTTCCCAACGCGGAGGAGCGTAAAAGGGAGCTTATAGCGGCAGGGCTTAACGAAGCCGATCCCCCTGCGTTCAAAATGAAAAACGACCCCAGAATAACGAGGGTCGGGAAGCTGTTCAGAAGATTTTCCATAGACGAGCTTTTGCAGCTTTTCAATATTTTAGGCGGCTCTATGAGCGTGGTGGGTCCGCGTCCGCCTATCCCTGAGGAAGTCGAGGAGTATACTGAGGAGCAGATGCACCGCCTTGACGTAAAGGGCGGACTTTTGTGTCTTTGGCAGATACGCTCCAGGCGCAACGAAATTCCGTTTGACGAGTGGGTGCGCCTTGATATAGAGTATATAAGAAAACAAAGCCTTTGGCTCGATTTTAAAATTATAGTGAAGGGCGCGTTTATGGTTCTGTTCGACCATAGCGGACAGTAAATTCAGACAATTGAAAAAGCGGACTTTAAGTCCGCTTTATTTTTTTATTCTGCGCTTTATTGCGCTAAAGCTTGTTTTTCGGGCTTTTCTTTAGGCTGCGATTTTACCAGTACCGCGATAAGACTGCTGTAAACCAGCGTAGGCAAAAGATTGAACATATGGTTATCGAACAGGCTTACGAGAAGAAGGGAACAAACCGTTAAAGCTATAAGCGTTCTCTCAACGGTCAGGTTTTTGAAATAGCAAATAATAGTCTGTACGCGGTGTACTCCGTAAGCAGTAATTCCCAAAGCTCCGCACGCACCAAGCATCTGAAGAAAAGTGTTATGGTATCTTGCGGGTATTATTGAAAGCCCTACGAAGTTTGCCGCCCCGGGTATTTCCACAAAGAATCCCGTACCGAATACGGGTGCGGATTTGAAGTTGTTTACCGCGGCGCGGTAAATTTCCATTCTGCCGTTTCCGTTCAGCTCTCCGTCCACAAACAGCGCCTTGAACGTTTTGATAATGTAGTCCAAAAGCACGTCCTGTTTAAGACCCAGTACGACGATACACGCAATAAGACAAGCCGCGGTAATCAAAAGGTTGGTTATCATATTTTTGCCTTTGACTAACAGGATAACCGTGCATACGGGGTAAATTACCGCCGCGCCGAGCATTGCCTGACGGCTCAAAGAAAAGAACGAAGCCACAAACAGCACGAAGGCGTACACCGTGAAGGGGAAACCGTATTTATATTTACCTGCAAGATAAGCGGCGGAGGGTATGCAAAAAACCAACAGCATACCCATAGTGTTGTAAATTCCCCATCCGAACATCAGCTTGGTGCGGTAGAAGTGTCCGTCCTTTATGACGCCATATTTAAGATATGCTACGGTAAGCTCAATCAAAAGCAATACGCTGAGCGCAATAAATGCCCAAGCAATTCTTTCAAACGTTGCTTTGGAGGGCGTTACGTTATCCTTCATCAGTGTGAATATCACAAGGAAGAAGAACGCCATAAACACACCGTACGCCAGATTTTTCAAATCGTATTCGGCGGAAGCCACGCCGTTCATTACGAACGCAACGGCAAGCACGCAAAGTCCGTAAAAGATTGGCGTGGGCTTAAATTTGCGTTTAGCGCCCGTTAAAACGACTCTGTAAAATACTGCAAGCACGAAAAGCGAAATTATTACTATAATCTGCACAACGTTTGCGGTTTGCGAATAATAGTTGCTTGCGTTTACGGTTGAGGAGGGCGAGTTCTTTCTTGAAATCATAACGTTCATAAAAAGGAACACGCCTATAATCGGCGAAACGTCGTCAAGCAGCAAAAGCATCAATATACCGGCGGCGGCAATATAGTAGAAAATTACCAAATCCCAGCCGAGGTAGTAACACGTAAGAACGACTGCCGCCGTTAGGAACGGAAAGAACCTTGACGACAGCACGCTTTTTACTGCGTTTAAAACTGCGCTTTTATTAAATTTTACCGCACTTTTTTTCATCTGCTTTTTTAAAGGAAATTCCACCGTATTGAATTATTGCATTTTTAAGTAAAAATTATATCCGTGAAACAGCAAAAAGGTATTGAAGCTGCTTACAGATTCGATTATACAAATTTTACCATAGCACCGCGCAATTTGCAACGGTTTGCGGCTGTTTGGTACGATAGATAATTTGTAACATATTTTTATGACAAAATTAATGACTTTCACAATTTATATTTGGGCTTTACGCGTTGGTTAAACGCAACTAATCCTTGACAATTTATGGTAAATATTGGTAAAATTGTAATACCGCAAAACCATTATTACAAATTTAATACCGATGATAAACACAACATTTGACGAGTTATTCACTTACCAATCGCTTTACAGGGCGCATTTGAAGGGAAGGCTGGGCAAGCGCGATAAAAAACCGCTGGTAAGATTTGAAATGTGTATGTTAAACAACGTATACGAAGTTTACCGCCGTTTAAAAAACGGAACTTTCAAATTCGGCAGATATACCGCTTTCATAGTTTATGAGCCCAAGATGCGCGAGATACAGACTTTGCACTATTCCGACAGAATAGTGCAGCACGTCCTGTGCGACGATTTGCTTATGCCTTATTATTCCAAAAGGGCGGTAATCGATAACTGTGTATGCCAGATAGGTAAGGGCACGCATTTTGCCATGCGGCGTTTCGAAGCAATGCTGCACGCCTTTATACGCAAGCACGGCACCAACGGATACTTTTTGAAGTGCGATATATTGAAATATTTCCCGGGAATTCCGCACCGTCAATTAAAGGAGATATTCTGTTCGCAGATAAGCGACGAGCGTCTTAAAAGCTTGGTTGCAAACTGTATTGACAGTTATCATACCCGTGCGGAATACCTTAACCGCTACGGCATACAGCCGTTGGGTATTTCCTCTTCGCGTACGGAACGCGGAATCCCCATCGGCAACCAGACCAGTCAGGTTTTCGGAATGTTCTACCTCAACGAGGTTGACCGTCTGGTAAAAGAAAAGCTGCGGATAAAAGTTTATTCGCGCTATATGGACGATTTCGTTTTAGTGCACGAGGATAAGGACGTTGTCCGCGCAGCCCTTGCAGAAATAAGAAAGGTTATTTCACGCTTGGGACTGACTTTAAATTCAAAAACTCAGATATTTCCGCTGAAAAACGGCGTGACTTATCTCGGCTTCCGTTACTTCGTAACTTCTACAGGAAAGCTAATAAAAACCGTAAAAAAGAAGACCAAACGGCGAATGCGTTGGAGGGCCAGACTTTTGAAAAAAGCCTACTTCGACGGAGTTATCGACGGCGAACGCGTGAGAATGTCGCTTGCTTCGATGCGCGGTCATCTAACCTACGGCAACTGCTTTAAAATGCAGACGGAGCTTTTCAAAAAGCTTTCATTTATAGCTAACGACGGAATTTATATGAGGTTGAAACATGGAAAACGAGGATAATTTACAGCTTTTTATTGATTTTATTAACGGTGAAATAAAATCCGAACTTGCGGATGAAACGCCTAACGATAAAGCGGAGGCGGAGGAAGATAAACCCCTGCCCGAGGGCGCGGAGGAAAGAGCGGCAAGAAAGCCGTTCCGCATACCCGACTTCGACACTCCGCACGATAAGGAAATGGCGGTATTTACGCGCGCAAAAAAACTCAGCGAATATATTTTCGTAATAACCGAAAAATCCCCCAAAAAGTTAAGGTGGAGCATAATTTCAAGGCTGCAGAACCGCTCGGTAGAAATTATAGAAAATTTATACCGCGCTAATTACGAAAGGGAATACGAGCGCCGCCGTAATTACCAAAAGGAAGCGCAGGTGGATTTGAACGTATTAGATTTCTATGCGGAAACCGCAAAACAGAAAAAGGCGATAAGCATGCGGCAGCTCACTATAATTTCGCGTGAGATAAACGAACTAAGCCGTCTTTTAAGGGGTTGGATAAAAAGCACGCGTGAAAAAACCGTTTAAAAACCGTTGAATTTTTGAAATTGCTTTGCTATAATAAGATATAAGGGTGGGGGCTTTCTGTTTCCTGGCTGCGTTCCGGCAACAACAACAATGCTAACAATGCCTATTACCTTACGGCGGCCGGTGGAAATAACAACACCTATACTTCCTCCGCCCTCGCTGTGCGTCCTGCGCTTCACTCACCCGTCTGAAATAAGGCGGGCTTATATCCCGTATCCCGTCGGCGGCATTGAATCCGACGGACTGATTTGATTAGAGATGAAGGGGCTTCCCGTCCTGCTCACCCTTAGAGGGGGCGAAACAGACTCAACCTTGAGGCAACGCCTGATAATTTACGGCTTTGCTTCATGAGCTTAAAGTTTTAAGCGGTTGGGTTTTTTTTGTTGCCTTTTTGCCCGTTTTACTAATAATTTATACAATTTTCGAAATTTCTCCGTCCCAGCGTCAAGGCGCTTGGGGCGGTTTTTTTGTGCCGAAATCCGAAAAAACTTTGAACTATTAACATTTTTTGAAAATTGCACGCAAAAGCTTGACATTTTTCGAAACTATGATATAATAATTTTCGAAAACTTTTAAAACATATAATAAAATTTTCGAAAAGCGTCGCCCAATACGGCGTTTCAAGGGAGAAATTATGAAATTCAAGAAGTTTTTTTCCTTAATGTGCGTTATGCTCTGCGGAATTTTCGTGTTTGCGTCCTGCAAAAAGGACGACGAAGGAAGCGAGTATACGCTCGAACAACGGGACGGCTATAACCAAGTTACCGTTTATTATAACCGTGCCGAAGGTTATGAAAATTGCGATATTTGGTTCTGGTATGACGGAGTTGACGGCAGGGGGTACGAATGGCACACCTGCGGATACGGCGCAAAGTTCATTGCCAACGTACCCGAAGAAATCACCACAGTAAACTTTATTATAAGAACCAATTGTTCAGATCCCTGCGGCACTTCTTGGGGAACAGCTAACAAGGACGGCAGCGACAGCGACCGCAGTATAAAAATCACGGGTAAGGACACGGTGATTTACACAAAGTCCGGCGACGCCAATAACTATATAAGCAACGACGGGGGTAAAACTCTGGAAATTATAAAATTTATTTCGCTTGCGGATTTACAGACCTTAACTAAAATAAAGGTGGTTGTAAGCGACAATTCAGTACTTGAAAAGTCCGACGTCAAGATTAAGGCGGCAGACGGCACGGAAGCAAACGTCGTTTCAGTTACAAATAACGTAATAACTCTGGGCTCAGCGCTTGATTTGTCGGTTGCTTACACTCTCGAAGTGGAGGGGATGGACCCCGTAGGCGTGGTTCCTATGACGTATTTCTCAAGCACGGCTTTTGCAAACGCTTACACCTATGACGGCGACCTCGGCGTAAAGCTTTTGGAAAATAAGACGGAATTCTTCCTTTGGGCGCCTACGGCATCCGAAGTAAAGCTCAATATATTCGATAACGGCTCCGACGGCGTTGCAATTAAATCCGTTGCAATGACCAAGGGCGAAAAGGGCTCGTGGAAGCATACCGAAAACGAAAATTTAAACGGCAAATACTACACTTACACGGTCACGACCTCTCTCGGAACGAACGAAGCGGTAGACCCCTATGCGGTATCCGCAGGTCTTAACGGTCAAAGAGGTATGATCTTAGACCTTGCCACGACCGACCCCGACGGCTGGACGGACGAAGTGTTTAATAATCCTCAGGTTGAAAACTATACCGACGCGCAGATTTGGGAGGTGCACGTCCGCGACTTTTCAAACAAAATAAGCGGTTCGAAATATAAAGGCAAATACCTTGCCTTTACCGAAACGGGACTTAAGGAAAACGGTATACCCGTCGGCGTTGACTATTTAAAGGAACTCGGCGTCACTCACGTTCATCTTTTGCCTTCTTTCGATTACGCTTCGGTTGACGAAAGCAAGGAAGGCGGCTTCAACTGGGGTTACGACCCTCAGAACTATAACGTTCCCGAGGGCAGTTATTCAACCAATCCTGCGGACGGCGCCGTGCGCGTAAAGGAATACAAGCAGATGGTACAGGCGCTCCACAACAACGGCATAAGCGTAGTTATGGACGTAGTTTATAACCACACCTATTCCGCGGACAGTAATTTAAGCAGAATCGTTCCCTATTACTATTATCGCTACAGCGAAAGCGGCACGCTTTCCAACGGCTCCGGCTGCGGCAACGAAACAGCTTCGGAACGCTTGATGGTAAGAAGGTATATGCGCGACTCCATAAACCACTGGCAGACCGAATATAACCTTGACGGTTTCCGCTTTGACTTAATGGGCGTACACGATATCGAGACGATGCAGCTTATTGAAAAGGACGTACACGCAATAAACCCCCAAGCGCTTATTTACGGCGAGGGCTGGACGGGCGGCGGAGTTGCGCTTGAAGAAAGCAATCAGGCAATACTTAAAAACCTGCAAAAGCTCAACGACGGTACCAGCAGATCGGGTCTCAACGGTATAGCTATGTTCAACGACGTTATACGCGACGGACTTAAAGGCTCGGTGTTCGATATCGAAGATACGGGCTTTGCAACGGGTGCAAAGGCAAGCTATCTTGACAAGGTGCTGTTCGGCGTTACGGGCGGTTGCGCAATTAAAAATTTCGGCACGAACGAAAACGGCTGGTACGCGGAAAACCCTACGCAGGTGGTAAACTATGCGTCCGCGCATGATAACAATACGCTTTGGGACAGAATCTGCCACGTTTACGGCGAGGAAAACTCCACGCTCGATAAGCGCCTTGCGATGAACAGACTTACCGCGGCAATCGTTCAGACCTCCTTGGGTATTCCCTTTATGCAGGCAGGCGAGGAAATGCTGCGTTTCAAAAAGAATGCCGACGGCAGCTACAACGAAAACAGCTATAACGCGAATGACGAGGTAAACAATATCCGCTGGAACCTGCTCACGTCAAGCAGCAAAGAATACGCGATGATGCAGTATTACAAGGGACTTATCGAATTCCGTAAAGCTACTCCGCTTCTTCGTCTTACCACAGCAGGGGGCATAGCAAGTCTGCCTGCAGTATGCAAGCTTGCGGAAGGTAGCGAAGGCAACGGAGCATTCGCGGCAATTGAAATGTATTACAAGAGAACGGGTGAAAAACTTCTGGTTATATACAACGCGAACGAAACGGACGTAAATTACACGCTTCCTTCGGGCGCTTGGAATTTGTATATCGACGGCACCCGCGCTGGTAATACCGTTCTTGCTGAAAATCAGACGGGCGCACAGACTATCAAGGCTTTGAGCTGTTACGTTTACAAACCTGCGGTATAAAGCAATTTAAAACTTTTAACGGAACTTCTGCCCGAAAGGGCTTGGTTTAAAAAACAAATTTTTTGGAGGAAAACAATGAAGGCAAAAAAAGTTTGCGCTATGCTTTTGGCAAGCGCACTGGCAGTCGGTACGGTTTCCGCTCTGGCTGCCTGCAAAAAAGACGACGACGGCAATGAAAAAGGCGGCTTTGTTGAAGATACCCGTCTTTGGTACGCGGTAGGAAGAGATACGAAGGGTACTCTTTCAAAGTTTGACAACTTCTACCCTCAGGATACATCCGTTGCATTCACGCGCGATACGACGGTAACGGATGAAAACGTATTTACGCTTTCTCTCGACATTTACGCTGCTCCCGCAGGCTACGGGTTCAAGTTCCTGTACAAGACCGGTGCGGACGAAGTTATCGACGACACGACTTTATGGACCCGTCAGATAGGAATTGAAAATTTCGAAGGCGTTGAAGGCGAGGGCGAATCCGCTGTTATTAAAAACGACAAGGGCGAAACGGTGTTCACTACCAAGGGTGGTATGGACGCGCACAACCTTTACCTTGCAAAGGGACATGAAGGCACCTACAAATTCACTCTTAAAACCACGTCGGATACGGATGCAAGTCCTGTAATTACTTGGGAAAAGACGGCCGAGATTAAGGTAACGCACGACATGTACGTTCGCGGAGATATAAATAACTTCGGCGTTAATCCTTTGCCTATGACCGAAATTATCAACGGTGAAGTAATTACTTGGACGGCACAGATTGAAGTCACTGCAAAAGATTTGTGGCGTAATGCGGACGGTTCTCTTGCCGAAGGCGTAGACGAAAACGAAAGACCCGTTGCGGCAGGTCAGTTTGCTGCACTTCAGCTTTACAACGACGTTGACAAGCACACTTACGCTGAAATAACGAGCGAAGAAGTTGAACTTCCCGTTGTTACCGTTGAAAGCTTCGACGGCGAAGAATATGATTGCGTACTCGTACCTGAAGGAACCTACACCGTAACCTATAATCAGGCGGACAATACGATAACCTATCAGCAGGGCACGCATGAAATGTATATCCGCGGATCCGGTAAAGAGGGTATGAGCTGGAGTGAAAACGTTGTTGATTTCAAACTTACCGAAAGCGGTGATAAGACTTACTGGTCGGGTTACTTGTCGGTTACGGCGGAAGAGGTTGCCGATGGCAAATCAGTGGAGTTCAAGCTTTATAACAAATTAGCCGGCGGCGACGCAGGTTGGGTAGGTAATGAAGACGGCGGCAATTTCACTATTACCGAAGCTGGTGTTTATGCAATAAAATACACCCTTGAAGGCAACGTTGCCGAAGTGGAAAAGTGCGAGTACTATCTTGTAGGCACGTTCCTTGACGCGGACGGCAATGCCGTTAGCTTCGGAGATAAGGGCATAGTTAAAGACGTTCATCCCGTGTTTACCGCAGGCGAAGGTAATATGACCGCAACGGTTGAAGCTACGGACGTTACAGGAAACGATGCTTTCAGTTGGATGGTTGATCAGGGTAAGGACGGAGTGTTCGGCGTACAGATTGTAATGGGTTCCGCTATTCTCGGAGTAAAAGATTGGGGCGTTGCAGGAAGCGGCAGCAACATCTTCCTTCAGGAAGGCACTTGGACGATTACGGTTGATACTGCTGAGTGGACTTACACGGTAACGGCTGCGCAGTCGTAATTTGTGCAAAAAACGTAAACTTTCGGCGCGGGGTACCCCGCGCCGATATTTATTGATTATGCAAAATTTTGTATTCGATTTATACGGTACGTTGGTTGATATTAAAACCGACGAAAGCTCCGTAAAATTCCGTAAAAGAATAACCGCGTACTTTCAACGTCTCAATCCCGTTGTTACCGATTTCTTTAAGCTTTACGAAAAGCTTTGCGCCGAGAGCGGCGAAGGAGAATATGCGGAAGTTGACCTGTACAGAGTTTTCCTCGACGTTTTAAATTACGGCGGTACCCAAATCGACGGAAAAACCGTTAAAAAAGCCGCGTGTTATTTCAGAAAAAAGTCGCGAATGCGCTTAAGGACATATGTAGGCGCGCGCACGCTGTTGAGAAGGCTTAAAGAAAGGGGTGCGCGGCTCTTCATATTATCCAACGCGCAAGCGTGCTTTACCTTAAACGAGCTGAAAAAGCTGAAGCTTTTAAAATATTTCAATGCAATAGAGCTTTCTTCCGATTTCGGAATGAAAAAGCCTGCGCCCGAATTTTTCGCATTTCTTGCTCGGAAATATTCGCTTGATCCAAATCAAACTGTTTACGTCGGCAACGACTTTAAAGCCGATATTCTCGGCGCGAAATCGGCAAGCTTTAAAACTGCGTATATAAAAAGCAATCTTTCCCCCAAAAGCGATTGCCTTGAAAATATAAAGCCTGTCGCGGACTTTGCGACGGACAGCTTTAAAAGTCTGTGCGCATATCTTTTACAATCGGCGGAAAATTGAAAACGGCAAATAAAAATACCCGAACGCTTTTTTAAACGTTCGGGTATTTATTTTAATTTGATATTAATTCAAGGCCTTAACGCTTCCGCGCTCAATAAGCTTGCATTCAAGCATAACGTTTTGCGAGGTTCTTCCGTCAAGCATTTCCGAAAGTGCGTTGAAGGCTTCTTCGCCAAGGCGGTTGAAGTCCTGCTTCATCGTAGTAAGCTCGTAGTTCGTAAATTTAAGAAGGCTCAGATCGTCAAAGCCCATAACCGACATATCCTCCGGAACGCGCTTTCCGCGTTCCTTCAGTCCGTCTATCAGCCCCATAGCCATAATGTCCGAACAGCATATAACCGCAGTGACGTCAGTGTTTTCAAAGAATTCCGCAGCTTGCTCGCCTGCGGTTTTTGTAAAGTCGCCGCAGAAAATATAGTCGTTATTGAACTCTATCCCCGACCGCGCCAGTCCGAAAATATAGCCTGCAAGCCTTTCGGCGGAAACCTGTGAATCCTTCTCACCCATAAGAAAACCGATTTTGCTGTGTCCGCGCTTGTTCAAATGCCTGATAGCGGTAACGATCGCGTTGGTGTTCTCACTGGAAACCGAGGAAACGAGCGGCGCGTCGGAAATTCTGTTGTCCAGAAGCACGATGGGCACCGTAGAATTTTTTATCTGCTTATAAATTCTGCTCTTAAAGTTCATTCCTACAATGAACGCCGCGCAAAAGTTGTTTTGCAAAAGATAATCGTTCAGCACGAAGTCGTCCGGCTTGCTCACAACGTAGTCGATCATTACTTCGTAGCCCGAAGCTATTGCAACGTTCGTAAAAGAGGATATGACCTGATTCAAAATATTGTTACGCGTGTCGGAGTTGACTCTTTCATACATTGCGCAAATACGCCGCGGCGCCTGTTTTTTTACTTTCAGCCTGTACCCGACGTTTTTAGCGTATTCCCTGACCTTGCTTTTAGTGTCCTCGGCAATGTCCGTTGCATCGTTCAAAGCTTTCGAAACCGTGCTTATAGAAACGTTCAGCGCCTCGGATATCTCTTTAATAGTCATAGCTCTCTCCGTGTTGTTATCATATAAAATTATACCGTATTATGCCCCCAAAGTCAACAAAATACTGCTTTGTATGAAAAATTTTTACACTTTATTTAAAATTTTTTCAAATTCTCGTTGACATTTTAGTAAAAATATGGTAGTATATTTTCGAAAATAGTTTTAAATTTTCGAATTTAAGTTATGAGTAACAGAAAGTACGGAATTTTGGCGCCGATATCGTCGCTGCCCTCAGAGGAGGGTATAGGCACACTCGGGGAAGAAGCATACCGGTTTATTGACTTTTTAAGCCTTTCGGGCGCTTCGGTTTGGCAGGTTTTGCCGCTCAATCCCACGAATTTCGGCGACAGTCCGTATCAATCATGCTCGTCAGACGCGCTTAATTATTATTTTATCGATCTGGCATTACTTAAAAAGGACGGACTTTTAAAGGAGGAGGAAATATCTTCGACTCCGCTTTGGGACGACGTCAGGCGCGTCAATTACGGTAAACTGTTTATAAATAAGCTTGCGCTTTTAAGGAAGGCTTTTTCCCGTTTCGACGGCGGTGAGGAATTCAAAGCCTTTAAAAGGGAAGGCAGCTTTAACGATTTTGCTGTATTTATGGCGTTGAAGTCCGCTCACGGACACAGGGCGTGGACGGAGTGGGGCGTTTACCGCAATTTCAACGCCGGCAAGGTTGCCGCGTTTGCGGCGGCGAATGCGGAAGAGATATCTTTTTGGCTGTTTACGCAGTATATATTTTTAAAACAGTGGAATGCTCTTAAAAGATACGCTAACGCGCACGGTGTAAGCATAATGGGCGATATTCCTTTATACGTCGCATACGACAGCGTTGAAGTATGGAAATACGGTAGTAGACTTTTCAAGACGGATAAAAACCGCAATTTAACGGCGCTTGCAGGCTGTCCGCCTGACGCGTTCACGGAAGACGGTCAGCTTTGGGGCAATCCCGTGTACGATTGGAAAAAGATGCGGAAGCAAGGCTATAAGTGGTGGCGCAAAAGAATTGAAAGCAGCTTCGGTCTTTTCGATATTTTAAGAATAGACCACTTCCGCGGCTTTGACAGGTATTGGGAAGTGCCCGCAGGTCATAATACAGCGCGTTACGGTAGCTGGCAGGACGGACCGAAGGAAGAGCTTTTCAAAGGCTTTGAAAGCTACAAAATCGTCGCAGAAGATTTGGGAGTTATAGACGGCGGAGTAAAAAGACTAATGAAAAACGTCGGCTACCCAGGGATGAAGGTTCTTATATTCGCGTTTGACGGCAACCCCGAAAACGAGCATAAGCCTTCCAACTATACCGAAAATTTCGTATGCTATACGGGCACGCACGATAATATGCCTTTAAGGCAGCATATCGAAGATTTAAGCGAAAGCGCGCGCGACGTTTATTATAGGGACATTATAAGTGAATGTGCGCTGGCGGACGCGGAGGCGGACGTTTCCTCGCCTGAAAGCGCAACCCGTAGCGTTATCCGGCTTGCGTTTGCATCCAAGGCAGAAACGGTTATAATTCCAATGAACGATATACTCGCCTTAGGCGGCGAGTCAAGAATAAATCTGCCCTCAACCGTTTCAGAAGAAAATTGGAGCTGGCGGTTTAAAAAGGAAGATTTTAATAAAGAAGTCGGTGAAAATCTGCGACGTTTGGCTCAGGCGGCGGACCGTTTAAGCTAAATCCCGACCGTAAAAATTTTGAATACACAGCCTTTGTTTTTTTACCAAAAAACAAAGGCTGTGTATTCAAAATTTTTACGGTCGGGATTTAGCTTAAAC
>CAMWNA010000018.1 GCA_947175515.1 uncultured Clostridia bacterium
TTTTAGAAATCGGTTTCTAAAATTTGAATTAATTATATCATTGAAAAGTTCGGTTGTCAACGCTTTATGATAAAAAAACTCAGAATTAATTTTAAATTTTGTGTTGACATAACAAAATTTGTGTGATATAATTATTTTCGCAATAGGGCAGACTATATATTTTTTGTCCGAATTAGAAACCGATTTCCAAAAATTTCGGTGTAAAGGGGCTAGCCCCTTTGGTGTGTTATACAGTAACACACCGAAAAAACTTTAATTGATAATAATGGAGGAATTTGCTATGAAAAAGAAAATTACGGCTATAGCTCTTGCGGCGTCTTTATGCGCAGCGTCGTTCGGGCTTGCGGCTTGCGGACCCAAAAAGGGAGAGAACGAGCTTTGGATAACTTACTTCAAAGGCGGATACGGTTCTGAATGGGTTGAAACGCTTGCCCGTAAGTTTGAAGAGGAACACGAAGGCGTGACGGTCAGAACAGACGGCGATACACAGCTTATAAATTCCGTTGCCAATATGATGCAGAACGGCACCAATTACGACCTTATCTTCTGCCACGACATTACGTGGGAAGACTTCGTTGCTCCCGGCTGGATTTACTGTCTTGACGACCTTTACAATACCAAGGTTGACGAAAACGGCACGACGTTTAAAGACCGCATTTGGGACGAAGACGTGCTTGCCAGTACGCGCTATCCCGATGCGAAAGGCGAATACCATTATTATAAAGTGCCTTGGACGATAGGTACCGCGGGCATAGCGTACAACGTAACCGTTATGGACCGTATCGACGCTTGGCTTGGCGGCGTTAAAGGTCAGGCATACTTGCAGACTCAAGCAGGGCATATCAACAGCGAAGAAAATCGCAGCCGCAGATGGAACAAGCAAGCCCCCGTTGATTATTACGATTTATTCCAGTATTGCAACGACATCGTTGCTGCACACCTCAACGTGGACGAGGGCGAAGCAACCTCCGGCACGATAGTTCCCTTCACTTGGTCGGGCGTATCCGAAGAATGGCAGTGGGACTACGTGTTGTTCGATTGGTGGGGTCAGCTTGCCGGTCCCGAAACAATGAACACGTTTAAAAACTTCGGCAACGTTGACGAAAATTTCAACCTCAAGGTTTCCGAACAGAACAATCCCAATAAAGAAGTCTATAACCCTGACAAACACGCGGTCGTAAGAAGTGCGGACGGCACTGTAGACGTTGAAGCTACTAAAGCCGGCAACAACTACGTCGGCTGGGCGGAATTCAAGGAAGCTTATCAGCTTTGGTATTCGCTCGTTGCAAGCAATAAGGACTGGTCTCTTACAACCAAAGGCAGTAATAAAGGCGTAGACCAGATGAGCAAGTTTGAAAACGAGCAGGCTTTTGCTAACGGACTTGCGGCAATGACTCCTGCGGCTTGCTGGATCGAGTACGAATCGAAAATGTATCTCGAAGCGTCCGGTCAAGAAGTTTCGATTATGCCGTCGCCGATTATCTCAAACGTAAAATTCGATGCAAGCGGTAACCTTATTATGCCGTATGAAACCAAGACGGCGGCAACTACGCTTGACGCAATTCACGCGCCCGAAGGCGTAACTGAAAAGACGGTAGAAGTAAACGGAAGCAGATACAACCGCGTATCCTTCACAAGCTCCTTCGGCGACAGCGTTATGATTCCGGCAAAATCAACGGGTAAAGATCTGGCTGTTGAATTCCTTATCTTTATGCAGGAGGAGGAAAACGCACAGCTTTTCACTAAGCTTTCGGGCGGCACCGTTCTCCCATATAAGTACGAATATTGGAATTCCTTCGTTGAAAACGGTGAGGATAAAGCAAGCGCATGGCAGAAGTCAATCTTTGAAATCGACCGCAACAGCACTAAGTTCAATAACTACACGCAGCATCCTATGATGCGTAAAACAAGTCTCCGCGGTTCCGCGCGTATGACCACCATTTGGCCCGAAAACGACTATTGGTATTTACAGGCTTGGCAGACTCCGCAAAGCAACGCACCCGATCAGCTTATAAACAAATTATATAACAACGTTAACACAAGGTGGAACACGTTCAAGAACGAACTTTAATAAAAGGGGACGGTAGTTATGCAGGAAATTTTAAAAACGGAGGAAGAGTTAATATCTGCCGCAGCTGCGCCTGAAGAATTGCAGACAGCCGCGGAAGAATCAACTCCTCCGCCCCCCAAAAAGAAAAGGCGCAGGAGAAGACTTTTTTCCAAAAGAAAGCTTCATACGAACATATTTATAATCTGTATGCTCGCGTATCCCGTGTTCCAGTTCGTCGTTATGTGGGCGTTCGTCAACGTCGACTCAATTTTAATGACGTTCCAGAAATACGATACGTTGGAAGGCTGGCGCTTCGTCGGGCTTGATAACTACGCGAACTGGTTTGAAAAGTTCAAGGTTGACTCTGCTTATAAAATAATGTTCGTCAACTCTGCCCTGCACTCAGTCGTAGGAATGTTCATAATATTCCCTCTGTGTCTGGTAATTTCGTATTTCCTTTGCAGAAAAATTCCCTGCTCGGGCTTCTTCCGCGTAGTGTTCTATCTGCCTTCGATAATTCCTCTGGTCGTGCTGGTTTTAGGCTTCACAAATATGATCAAGGTTGACGGACTTCTAGGTAAGCTTTACGAAGGCTTTAATAAGGACGCACCCGCGCTTCTGGTTCCGCCGAAGGTCAGATGGACGGTATACGCCTTTACGATATGGGCAGGCATAGGCGGCAATCTGCTGTTGCTGTCCGGAACGATAAAGCGCGTTCCGACGGAGGTACTTGAATCTGCCCGTCTTGACGGCGTAGGCACTTTTGGGGAACTCTTCCGCATAGTCGTTCCTATGATTTGGCCGACGCTCGTGACCTTGTTTATTATGTCAATGATGGGTATCTTCTCAGTAGTGTTCCAGCCTTTATTCCTTACGGATAAGCTTATGGACGATACTATGACAATAGGTCTTTGGATATTCAATAAAGCCAGCGACAATTCGGGTAACGTTCAGGCGGCTACGCTGGGCATAATGTCTACGATAGTAGTTGCGCCCATAATTCTGCTCACCCGTTGGGGACTCGATAAAATGTTCAAGAACATTAACTATTAAAAGAAGGGGGCAAGTATGAAAAAGGATAACCTTTATTCCGAAGAGGATGAAGCTTTCGCCGTAGGCAACAAGTCTAAAAACTGGTTTTACCGCCATACGGTCGGCGCTTTCAAAAGCGCGGGTCCCGGTAAAAGTATTCTGTATACCGTCGTATTTATCGCCTTCTTGGTTTACGCACTGCTTTTAATCGTTCCTTTCGCTTGGATAATTTTAAATTCATTTAAGGATCCCGTTGAATTCGGAATGAACAAGTGGGGCTTAAGCTTTTCGGCAGGCTTTAAAAACTATGCTGAAGCTTTCAGCTATCAGGTCAAGGGAACTACGGTTCTCGGAATGTATTTAAACTCGCTTTTGGTTGTCGGCGGCGGCGTGGTTGTAACGCTGATTTCCTGCACGCTCGCGTCGTATACAATGGCTAAATACAAATTCCGCGGCAGGGGACTTATCTACAATATAGTAATTATTTCAATGATGGTGCCCATAGTAGGAACTCTTCCGGCACAGTACCGCTTAATGCAGAAGCTTGGTTTAATTGA
Source organism: uncultured Clostridia bacterium (assembly GCA_947175515.1). Lineage (GTDB taxonomy): Bacteria > Bacillota > Clostridia > Christensenellales > Borkfalkiaceae > Coproplasma. Next base: position 3,640 of record CAMWNA010000018.1, read on the forward strand.
TAATATAATAGGCGTATGGTTCCTGTATTCAGGCGGCTTCGGCTTCAATTTCCTGTTTCTGTATGCGTACTTCAAAAGTATAAGCTGGACGTACGCGGAAGCCGCGCAAATAGACGGCGCTTCCGACTTCCGTATATTCTGGCAGATAATGCTGCCTATGGCAAAGCCTGCTTTGACGGCAGTAGGCGTACTTACGTTTATGGGACTTTGGTGCGACTATCAAACACCGTATTTCTATCTCAACAGTATGCCGACTATTGCGCTGGGCTTGAAGGATATGTCCGACCAGCTTGCTTACAATCCGAACTATCCGCTCGTACTGGCTACGGCGGTAATGGCTACGATACCCATTTTAGTATTGTTCTGCGCGTTCCAGAAAACAATTATGAACAATATGACCGTGGGCGGCTTAAAGGGGTAAATTATGAAAAGATTTGCAAAATTAGCGGTTGCTTCCGCAATAGCGATTGTCGGCGTTTTCGGCTTTGCAGGCTGTAAAGACAGCGATACGCTGACGAATACTCCGAACGCCGGAATAACCGCAGGCGTTTCTGAAAGCGTCGGCAAATATTCTTCGGTTGCGTACTTTGAAACGGAGCGCCCCGACGACGTTAAAATAGCTTTCGAAACGGATAAAATTCAGAAGGTTTCTTTTAAATACCGCGTGCTCGATTCCAAGGAATATAAATTCAAAAACGACACGCTTACAATCAAGCAAAGCGTTTTTGAAAACGAGTCCTCTGGCGATAAACGCATAAGAGTTTTCGTTGACAATAAATACGTTGAAATAACAGTCCGCGTAGTTACCAAAGTAATTTACACTACGGAAGATTTCAACTCAATCCGCACCAATCTCAACGGCGTTTACGTTTTGGGCGCGGATATCGACTTCGGCAACGAGGAATTTAATCCCATAGGCAAGCCGCTTTCGGCTAACGAAAGCACGGGCGTATTCGAAGGCGTGTTCGACGGTATGGGCTACTCTGTTAAAAACGTTACAATAAACGCTTACGACCGCGACGAAGGCGAGGACGAGTACGGTCAGGGACCCGTACTAGGCGGCGAACAGGGTAACGGCAGAAACTACAATAACGGCATATTTATGTCAACCAGCGGCAACGCACAGATTATAAACACAAACTTCGTTAATATTAAAGTCGATACGCAGGGAATGGGCGGAGCTGTCGCAGGCTTCAACGGCGGACTTATTAAAAACTGCCGCGTAAGCTGTACGCTTTCAAGCCGCGGCTGGTTTGAAAAGGCGGGCGGCATATGCGGCGTCAACGGCTCGGTCGATACCAACGGCAGAATAGAAAACTGCGTGGTAACCTATACGGCGGCTTCGGGCTATACTCCACGCGGCATTGCGGACTGGAATAACGGAATTATCCGTAACTGTTACGCAGCCCCTGTAAACAACTACGTGTTCCATATCGGCTATGACAGCGAAACGGGTAAAGTTCCCGATAATTTCGATTACGACGACTTCGTGAACGAACTTTTGTCGAACGGCGGTAGCTTGGACGTCTGTTTCGGCTATCCCACGCTCGTTGCTTTGCCCGGTTCTATGAACGACGGCACTTTTTATAAGGGTGGAGATATAATAAATTCTGAAATAGTAGTAAAGGAATTTTTGCTCAATCCAGCAAACTTCCCCAAAGAGGACGGCTGGGATACAGACGTCTGGAATTTTACCTACGGCGCGTATCCTTCATTAAAGATTCAAAGCAGATAATTGATTTATGAAAAACTATTACTTTGAAAACGGCAAATTTATAATCCGCAACTTCAGTTCCAAACCGCCGTTCACGGACTTTCTCCCCGGAATTGCAGGCTTAAAGGGTTGCCCTTTATGGGCGTTTTACATAAACCGCGGACAGGGTATTGCAGGCTTCGGCGTAAGCGGAAAGGAACTTCCCGTAATGGAATTTTCCCCTGCGGAAATTGCGTATGCAAACGCGCCAAGACAAGGCTTCCGCACGTTTTTACGCATAGACGGAAAGGCTTACGAGCCGTTTCGTATCGGCGCTAAATCGCCGACGTTTATGGAAATTTCAAGGAGCGGCTTTAAAATTTCGGAATCGGCGAAAAAGTACTCCTTGACGGTAGAATATTTCGGCGTACCCAACCGCAATTTTGCCGCGCTCGGCAGAATAGTAACTTATACAAACGTTACAAAAGAAACTCAGGAAACGGAGTTTCTTGACGGACTTGCGCAAATACTTCCGCACGGCATTTCCAATTGCGAGTTTAAAGAAACAGGCAATCTTTTAAAAAGCTGGATGTCTGCCGAAGGGCTGGAAAAGGGCTTTTCTTTCGTTAAAATGCGCTCTTCCACAGCCGACTGCGCGGAAGTAAAAGGCATAACGGGCGGCAACTTCTTTTTACCGACAGGCGGTTACGAAGTAGTGGTAGACCCTTATATCGTGTTCGGTGAGGACAGAACGAAAACCTCCGCAGCGGCGTTTAACGGTAAGGGAATAACGGCTGAGGCGCTTAAAAATCAACGCATGGAAAACGAGCTTTTCTGCTCGTTTGCGCACGGTAAACGCACGGTAGGCGCAGGCAGATCGTTTACCGTTTGCGAGCTGATAGGCTATGCAGCCGAAATTCACGTCTTGGAAAATCTCAAAAAAAATCTCACGGAAAGCGACGTTTCGGCTATGAAAAGAGAGGCAGAAGCCGAGGCTGAAAAAATTGCCTCAAAGGTAGAAACGCATACGGCTTTTCCCCTTTTCGACGAGTACGTAAAGCAAAGCTATTTCGATAACGTGCTTCGCGGCGGAATGCCCGTGACGGTGGGCGGCAAGCCTTATTACGTTTTTTCGCGCAAGCACGGCGACCCCGAAAGAGATTACAACTCTTTCCGAATAGAACCAAAGCCCTATTCGTGCGGAAACGGGAATTTTCGCGACGTCGCACAAAACCGCCGCAACGATACGCTTATAACACCGGAATGCGGCGACTTCAACGTAAAGTATTTCTTTTCTCTGCTGCAGGCGGACGGTTACAATCCGCTTTCAGTCCTCGGCGTAAGATTTACCTGCCCCGAAGTTCCGGAAAAGTTTAAAAATTACGAAAAACTATTAAAGGGCAAATTCACCGTGGGCGACGCGGTTACGGCTTTAAACCTTGACGAACGCGGTCTTGACGAGCTGATTTCGGTCAGTACGCCCGTTTGTGAGGCAAGCTTTTCGGAAGGCTATTGGACGGACCATTTCGTTTATCTTATTGACTTAGTCACGTCGTACCTTGCAGTATATCCGGATAAACGGGAAGAGCTTCTCTATAACACTCCGTTAAAATGGTTTAAATCTGGCGTAAAACTTCTGCCGCGCAAAAGACAGGCGGTTAAAACCAAGGACGGGAAAATCCGCAGATTGTACAGCTTGGAAAAGACCGGCGCAGACGGCTGGTTGCAGGCAGGCACGGCAGACTATCAGACTTCGCTTGCGGCAAAATTACTTTTCTTAGTGGTTATAAAAATTTCAACGCTAGACCCCTTAGGCTGCGGCATTGAAATGGAAGGCGGCAAACCCGGCTGGTGTGACGCAACGAACGGCTTACCTGCACTGTTTGGCAGCAACGTTGCCGACAGTTTAGAGCTGTTGCGGCTTATAAAAATTCTCCGCGGAATTCTTTCCGATAAAGATTTAATCTGGTCGGAGGAGCAGGACGGCTTTTTCAGAAAAGTGAACGCACTGCTTGAAAGCGGTCAACCTCAGAACGTTTTCTATAAAAATGTAAACGGTATAAAAGAAGAATATCTGAACTCGGTTTATTGCGGTTTCGGCGCCGCTGTGATAAACGTATCGTGTGCTGACGCGCAAAGGTTTTTAAACGCGGCGCAGGCAAAGCTTGAACAGGGTCTTGCCTCAGCTAAAAAGCTCGGCGGCGGCTGGCTTCCTACGTATCTTGAGTTTAAGGTTGAAAGTTATAAAGAATTAGAAAACGGCTGCGTCTTGCCCGAAGAGTTCATACCGCGCGCATTGCCGCACTTTGCGGAAGGCGTTGCAAAGGGGCTTGCCGTAGGCGACAGGGAAGTATATACCAACGCTAGGAATTCCGAGCTTTACGATAATGAGCTTAAAGTTTTTAAAACCAGTGAACCGCTGGAGGGCGAAACGCTGGAAATAGGAAGGATACGCTCATTCCCTGCTGGCTGGCTTGAAAGGGAATCTTGCTTCCTGCATATGAGCTATAAAGTCCTGCTGGCATTGCTGGAAGCAGGTATGTTCGAAGAATTTTATGCTGAAATCAAAACGGGGCTTATACCGTTTATGCCTCCTGAACGCTACGGCAGAAGTATTCTGGAAAACAGTTCGTTTCTGGTAACGTCGAATCATAGCGACAAGTCCAAGTGGGGTAAGGGCTATCAGGCTCGGCTTACGGGCGCCAATGCGGAAGTCTTGTCTATGTGGCGGCTTATGATGGGTATCGAACAGCCTTTTACCGTAGAAGACGGCGAATTGCAATTTTCGCTTTCCCCCAAGCTTCATAAAGATTTCTTTGCGGACGAAAAGGTTTCATTCCTGCTGTTCGGCAAGACGAAAATTACTTACATAAACCGTAGCGCAAAAAGCACGTGGGACGGCGCAAAAATTGCCAAGTACCGCTTGATAGGTAAAAGCATATACGAAGCTTCGGTTGTTGCCGGTTCGCTCGCGGAGGACGTGCGCGCAGGCAAATTTAATGAAATAGAGGTGGAAATAGTATGAATTTAAAATTTCCGAAAAACTTTATATTCGGCGCGGCAACGGCCGCATATCAGATAGAAGGGGGCAGACGCGCGGACGGCAAGGGCGAAAGCATTTGGGATACCTTCTGCGACATTAAAGGCAATATCGACAGAAACGAAACGGGCGAAGTTGCCTGCGACCATTATCACAGATTCCGCGAGGACGTTGCTAAAATGAAGGAAATGCATTTGGACAGCTACCGTTTTTCGGTTGCATGGACGCGCATTATCCCCGACGGCGACGGAAAGGTAAACCCCAAGGGCGTGGCGTTTTACGACGCGCTCATTGACGAGCTTTTATCCGCAGGCATCGAACCTATGCTTACGATGTTCCACTGGGATTTGCCGCAGGCGTTACAGGATAAGGGCGGCTGGCTCAATCCCGAAAGCGTTAAATGGTACACGCATTACGCGGAGGTATTGTTCGACGCGTTCGGCGGAAAGGTTAAAAAATTTATAACCTTTAACGAGCCTTTCGTATTTACCGATTTCGGCTACGTTACAGGCACGTTCCCTCCCGGAATAAAGGGCAATTACCGTAACAAACTCATCGCCGCCCACAACGTATTAAAGAGTCACGGCTCAGCGGTACGCTTATTCCGTAAAAAGAAAATCAACGGCGAAATAGGCATAACGCTGGACTACGCTTATAATTGCCCTGCAACTAAGCAAGATAAAGATGTAAAGGCTGCGGCGCGCGCAAACGAATTCTGGGCTGGCTGGTACTTTGAACCCGTCGTTTTGGGACGTTATCCCGAACACGCAAAAAAATGGTTTGCAGAGCGCGGATTGCTTCCCGAAATCACTGACGATGATATGCAGCTCATTGCGGAACCGATTGATTTTTTGGGAATAAACCATTATTTCGTCAACTATCTGGAAGCGGACGAAACCAACGACCGCGAGGGTACGCGTACGGTCTATCCCAACGTTCACCATACGGATATGGATTGGCCCGTCACCGAGGACGGCTTTTACGAGCTGTTGAAGTATCTGCAATCCGTTTTAAAGGTTCCGCTGTACATAACCGAAAACGGAGTATCATTAAACGATATAGTTACGCTTGACGGAACGGTTGAGGATTACGACCGTATCGATTATATGAAGCGTTATCTTTCCAAGCTTTCGCAGGCAATAGAGGAAGGCCTTGACTGCCGCGGTTATTACTACTGGAGCCTGATGGACAATATGGAATGGGCGGCAGGCTATAAACCCCGCTTCGGGCTTATCTATGTAGATTATCCTACGCAGCGCAGAATAATAAAGCGCAGCGGTGAATGGTACCGTTCGTTAATCGACGAAAAGAACAAGGTTTAAAGGGACGCAAAGTCCTTTAAAATAGGAGGAAAATATGAAAGCTATTAAAAGCAGGTTTTTGCTGGCGCTCACTTCCGTCGCAATGGTTATTTGCCTTTGCGTCGGTATCACTGCCTGCAAAAAGGATAAGGGCGGCGAAAAGGAATCTTTTCCTGCGCCTTCCAACGTCGTAATTGTCGGCGATATGCTCAGATGGGACGCAGTTGACGGAGCGGCTGAATACACCGTAAAAATCAACGCAAACGAAACTGCTTCGGCGAACACCAACTCACTTGATTTAACTGCGGTTACTTCAAAACTCGTATCGGGTGAAAACACTCTTTGCGTAAAGGCAAACGCAACCGACGATAAGAATGAAAGCGCTTATTCCCAATCCGTTACCTATACGTATTCTCCCGTAACGCAGCTTGCAACGCCCGCAAATCTTGCGGTAAACGGCACCACGCTTTCGTGGAGCGAAGTTTCGGGCGCAACTAACGGCTATACTGTAAAAATCGGCACCCAAACACTTTCCGTGACCGCAACGTCGCTTGATTTATCCTCAGACGAAGCCAAAGCTGTTTTAGTCAGGGGCGAAAACTCAATCAGCGTAAAAGCAAACGCAACCTCAGCTCTGACGGAAAGCGCTTACTCCGACCCCGTAATTTACGACTACTCTATTACCCCTGCCGAGGAAGCGGCGGAGTTCAAAACGGCGGTTGAAGCTATCGGTGACGTTACGGCGGAATCGGAAGCGGCAATTGCACAGGCAAGGGCTAAGTATGACGTTCTTTCCGACGAAGCAAAGCAGGTTGAAGGCGTTGACGGAGTAATTGCCGCTCTTGCGCAAAAAGAGTGCGACTATTTCTCGGTGCTGGTAAACGCCGTTGAAACGGTGGACGTAAATCTTACAGTAGCCGAAAAGCAAGCTGTTGACGCTGCTATAGAAAAAGCCGACGGATATTACTCGGGTTTAATCGACAACACAAATGCCTTGACGGCGAAAACAACGCTAGAGGAAAGAAGAACCGCTTACGAAACTCTCCTTACGGAAATCGATGAAGATCTTGCAGAGTTAAAAGCAACTATTGAGGAAATGAACCTCGGCGGTAATATCCCTCAGGATAAAGTTACGATAGATTATTATAAAGAGCTTAAAGATTTAAAACAGACCATCCAAGGCTTCGGCGGCTACGTTAGCAGCCTTTGGAATGCGGAAAACTCCGCGCTCACCGCGGCGGTTGATAAGGAAATCGAAAACCTCCTAAAAACTCCCGCGCAGATTGAAGACGGCGTTGAAATATTCTTTAACGCAGTAAACGGTAAAGTAACCGTTCTCTGTAAAGCTGTAAACGTTCTCGGCGAAACTATCGTCGGAAACGCGCCCTCGCTTTCGCTGACGACATACGCAGTCGATACCGTTACCCACGAAGCTTCGTTTACCGGCGCTGACGGAGTGTATCATTACACGACCGGCAATATCGTAGTAGAGGAAGCAAAGGGTAGCACGGAAGACGCGGACGACTATCAACTTAAAGTGGTTTACACCATAGGCGGCGAACAGGAAAAGACGGTAATTTTCAAAAAGATTAAAAACGATATTTATTTTGATAATTCCAAAGATTTTAACGCAATAGTAGACGATACTGTTCATTTTGCCGGCGCTCCCGGTTTCGAAGCTTATTTCGATATTTACGAAACGGGTTCGATATCTCTCGGCACGGGCGATAATACTATCCCTGCTATTACGGACTTCCCTCTCATTAAGGGAGTTCCCGTCAAAAACGATATGACTGTCGAAGCGTTCCGCGCTTATCTTGCACGCGAGTACGGCGATTTGCTCATTGATAAAGAGTATGAAGTCCGCTTCGTTTTATATTTAACAGACAAAACCGAAGCCGGCGCTATTACGATAAGCAACATTAAAAACGACCTTGTCAGTCACGACACGTATACGCTTAACTTAACCGAAGAAGACAAAAAGGAAAGAATTTATTTCGGTCTTGCCGGTGAGGACGTTTGGAACACGGATGCGCCCGACCCCGGATGCTTCTTGCTCGGCGGTCGCATAGATATGGAAAAGCTCAAAACCCAGTTCGGCGTTGATACCGAAAAGGAAGTTTATAACGAACTTCGCTATGTCGTTACCGTAACGCTTGACGACGTGACCAAGGAATTTTCCGTTAATTGTGAAGGCGGCAGTATTTCAAGCGCGGTATTAAAACGCAATATTTATAACCTCTTCCAAAACGATACGGCTACCGGCTACACCGTAAAAGTACGCTTCGCTCTCAGGGAGAATTCTCAGTTCGGCGACACGCTCAAGGATTCCAATTCTACCAACGCAGTAAATTGGAACTTCACGGCAACCCTCGCTGATACCCAGCTCAATATTGCAGGCGCTCTTTCAAACGGCAGCGGCAAGTGGAGTCTCGGTGATAAGAACGTAAATACACAGCACAGCTGGGAGGTTTCCACAACAAATACCGCTCAGCACAAGGACGCGGATTTGCACGACGGCGTAAATATCTATGCTTACCTTGTCGGGGGAAAGGACGTTCAGTCTTACGATTTCTTTGCAAACGATAAACCTTTTGCTACCTATAACCACAGCGAATTTGCTTTTGCCGCGTGGTCTGATATCGACGGCGCGATAATGGAAGCGGTACTTGAGCTCGGTAAGGATAAACCTACTGATGCTACGTTCGTATTCGTAATGCAGTGGATAGCAAACGAAAAGGCGATATCTATCGGCTATTCCGATTCGATAGGAATTTATGCAACCGACGCCGACGGCAACGTGGATACCAAAACCTATAATTGGGATTGGACGGTGCCTGACGCAATTCAAATAGGTCTTGACGCAAATAAGAACGCTATTTTCTTACAGGGCTTCACCGTAGAGAAAGCGTTGATTGCAGGCTATGCGTCACACGTTGAAATACATTTCGCAGCACAGGCGGACGCAACCGAATATTACACCGCGTATATCGTTTACGATGCCGATAAGGAACAAATTATTGTCCGCACGTCATTGGACGGTTCTGAAGGCACGGCTCTCGTTCACGGTGGCAACGAATACTGGACGGGTTCAGGTGAAATCAACACCTTATTCGGCGGCTTGGCTTCCGGTTTTGATATTACGCAGTCGGGCTGGTATTTCCGCACGAAAGTAGTTGCGAACGAAGCTGCAAATTACTACACTTCGGGCGACGGTCTTTCAGATTGGGTAACGCTTGTAAACGCATAAAAAATTACAGATAAAAGCATGGGAATTTTCCGAACGTTTCCGTTCGGAAAATTCCTAAAAGTTTAAAAAACGGACGGTCTATGAAATTTAAAACCAGAATTATATTAATAGTGCTTGCGGCGGTAATCGCGGTTGCTTGCTTTATCGTAGCTGCCTGTACCGTCAAGCCTGAAAACCAGCCGGACATTCCGCCTGTCGAGGAACTCCCCAATCCCGAAGATTATAAGGACGTAACCATTTCGGGCGCGGACGATATTACTGTTCTCCAAGGTAGGTATTTCGATTGCTTTTCGGGTGTTACGGCGTTTAATAAGGACGGAAAGGACCTGTCCGCACAAATTAAAGTTTCGGGCAATATCAACACTTCGAAGGTCGGGGAATACACCCTTTTGTACAGCGTTGCAAACGGCAATTCAAAGGCCGTCGAAAAGCAGAGGAAGGTAAAGGTAGTAGCCAACCCCGATATAGGCAAGGTTAAGCCCGTGCCCGTATATACGCTTTCAAGCGGCGCGGATTACAATATAGCAAAAGGCTGCGAATCGACTTCAGCTAATTCTCTTAACGATACTTCTCTGGCAACCGACGGCGATTTTTCCACCCGATGGGAAAGCACGCACGGAATAGACGACGTTTCTTTTACTGTAAACCTCGGCGCACCGCTTGATATTAATTCCGTAAATATTTATTGGGAAGCGGCTTACGCCGAAGATTTTACCTTGCAGGTTTCAGACAACGGTCTTGACTGGGAAATACTTGAAACGATAAAGGGTCAATCCCCCGAAAGAAAAATTGTTTACGGAAGGGAAGTTTACGTCAACAGCTTTTCTTTTGAAAACACGATAGGGCAGTTCGTTCGCATTTCCTGCGAAAAGAGAAAAACCGCCTACGGCTATTCCATATACGAATTTGAAGTTTTCGGACCGACCGGCACTGTAATTCCATACGAAGAATACCCCGACCTGTTTGATGCCGAAAAGGATAGCTCTCCTGACTGGAAAACGCAGGACGAGGAATGGCTTATATATGACCTCGGCTCGGAAACGTCCGTAAACACTTTAAGGCTTTCTTTCAAAAATTATTTAACTCCGGCAGCTTACCGCGTTATGTATGCGGACTCTGACGGACAGTATAAAGAAGTTCAATTAAAAAACCTTCCGTACAGCGGAGACACGTTTTCTTTTACGGTAAACGGCTCGGATAACGCTACGCTTCAGTTACGCTATTTCAAAATTGAAATGAATGAAAGAAGGTTTTACGCTCCTTCATACCGCATTAATGAAGTCAGCTTCCGCCTCGGTGACGCTAAAATTTCCGTATCAACAGTAAGCGCTTCGTCGTCGCTTGACGGACGCGGCGCAGAACTGACCGTAGACGGTAAGGACGACACCTATTGGGAAAACGACAACGATAATTTATATCAGACTGTTGATTTAGGCTCGGTAAAAGCGGTAGGCCGCATTGATTTATACTGGCGCGGCGATGACGGCGGCAAGGGCAAATATTACGATTTGCAGATAAGTACGGACGGCGAAAACTGGACTACCGTATTCCGCCAGACGCACGGAGCAACGGCAAAACAGAGCGTTTTCGTTTACGATAACGCGCGCTATCTGCGCATAATCGATTACCAGAATCCCGAACCCGAGCGGTTTAATCTCGAAGGAATGGTGGTTCATTCTCCTTACCCCGAATCAAGTGGAGAAGGTAAAGTGAAATACGACGTTTCGCTGGCATTCCCAGAATGGAGCGTTATTGAAACGGAGAACGGCTCGTACGTAACGGGCGGAACGGATTTTCCTTCGTCAAGACTTATTGCCTATCTGGACGATTCGCTGCGCGGTAAACCCATTCCCAGTAACGACTGGTGGCAGGGGCTTTTAATTGCCGACAAGGGTTACAATATGTATATGAATCCTCTGACGGCAACCTTTAAAAATGACGGGCTTTGGCTTACTAATCCTGGCGAGGGTTATTTCGACGGCTTTGTTCCTGGCAACGGCTCGCAGACGGTAAACGTCGACGTGCACGATTTGGCGGTGGGCTACAAAGGAATGGGCAAGGACGCAGAAGTTCGCGTTACAGGCTATTCCGATTACGGTATTAGCGCGGTAATGACTGACGACGAGGCAGTCGATAAATTAACCGTATTCCTTTCAGAGGGCACGCTGTACGCATATTGTATATTCGCTGAACCCGAAAAAGCGCTTTTACGTTCAAATAACTTCGTAGGCGTTTACGATTTATCTGGCAACGAAATTTTAAGACAAACGGGCTCGGAATATACGGGCGACGGAATAGTAGTCGCTGTTCTAACGCACAGCAGTTACGAGGGCGGTATACGCAAATATAAAGACAGCGAAGGCAGGGAACACGAGAACGCGAAGATATTCGAAGAAAGATATTACGTAATTTCCGTTCCCGAAAACACTCGCTTTATAATGGGCGAAAATGCAATTTCGGTAATTATGACCGAAGGTAACTATATGTCCGTCGGCGCAGTCGGGCAGAAGAATTCCGTAAAAGAAGGAGAGAAGAGTAACGCTCAATTCCCTTCGGACGAGGTGAAAATTCTGCATGAACACGGCTATGCGTTCGTAATCGACACAAGTTGTCTTTACTCATTCGACGGCGCGTCCAACACGGTAACTACCCAATTCCGCCTGCGCACGATGCCTATGCGCGAAGGATTTACAGACGAAGCTTATTCTGCATATTTGCCCCATCAGCTTTCTAAATCGTCTTATGATAAAGGATACGTTTATCCCAGCGTCCGCGGCGACTGCCGCTCTCATTCGGGTAATTTGTTTACCACGCGCGACACATTCTATGGCGCAGTTCCTACGTTTACTGAGCCGACGGACGATAAATATTCCGTAAGCGTACTGTACAGTCAGCTTTTAATGGTCTATAAAAACAACGGCGGAGATAAAACGCCGGAAGAAAGCAATCTCATTTCCGGCGATCCGTATTGGCAAGGCAAAAACCTGCATCCTATGGCAATGGCGGCTATCGCCGCCGATCAGATAGGCGCAACCGATTTAAGGGATAAATTTCTTGATAAGATAGAATATATCTTAACCGACTGGTTCACTTACGACCCCGTAAAGGATAAGTCGACCGGCGCGTATTTCTACTATGACGGCGAATGGGGTACGCTGTATTATAAAAACAGTGAATTCGGCGCAGGTGTAAACCTTGCAGACCACTATTTCACTTACGGCTATTACACACTGGCGTCAGGCGTGCTTTCCGCATACCGCCACGAATTTGCGGAGAAATGGGGCGATATGATCGAGCTTCTGATACGCGATTATATGAATCCCGACCGCGACGACGAATTGTTTCCGTATATGCGCAACTTCGACCCGTTCGCAGGTCACGGCTGGGCAGGCGGTTACGCCGATAATAACGGCGGAAATAATCAGGAGTCCGCAGGCGAAGCTTTAAACAGCTGGGTAGGCGCGTATCTTTACGCTACGGCAGTAGGCAATGAAAAGTTGCGCCAAGCCGCAATTTACGGGTTTACTACCGAGCTGAACGCAATCAAGCATTATTGGTTCAATTACTTCAACGACTTCCCCGAAAGCTATCAGTACGGAGTTGTCGGGCAGGTCTACGGCGGAAGCAACTTCTACGGAACGTTCTTTAACGGTCAACCGCTGTTTATGTACGGAATACATTTAATCCCCGGCGAAGAATACCTGACCGGCTATGCGTTAAACGCAGCCGAGCGTGAAAAGCTTGAAAACCTGATAGACAATATGCGCAAGGAACAGGCGGGTTGGGACGTTTCCGAAAACGAAAAGGAAATTTATGCTTGGCAGCACATATTTATACCCATAGTCGCAATTTACGACGCTGACGAAGCTATCGCTTGGTATGAAGAGGTTCTGCGCACACAAGGCAACGTCGGCAACGATTCCGAGCAGTTCAACGTTTATTGGCTAATACACGGTATGAAGTCAACCGGCGTCCGTACAACCGATATTTGGGCGGAAAACGGCGAATCGGCAACAGTTTATCAAAAGGACGGCGCATACAATGCGCTTTGCTGGAACCCGACAAATCAACCAAAAAAATTCATTTTCAGGAACAAGGACGGGGTTTTGGGCTACGCAATAGTGCCTGCACAGTCGCTCGTTTCCTGCAACCCCTTAAAGAATACCGATAAATTCGAAGTCTACACCGATATCGGCAATTTCTCGCTTGAAAATATTAATAATGGCAAAAACGCTTCTGTAAAAGACGGAAAGCTCGTATTCGGCACGGACGGCAGCGCAGACTATCTCGTTGCATTCGGCAGGGAAGAGGTTTACCGTAAAATCAAAATTTCAACTGCAAGCGAAGGCGTAAAGCTTTTTATAGACGGTACGGAAATACCGCTTATTAAGACGGCGTCGGGCTTTGAAAGCTCGCCCGTAGCGTTCACGTTTAAGCACACGCTCACCGTTTCTGGTAATAACGCTTCAATAGAAGCTGTCACGTTCGAACAACTCACGCTTTTAAAATCAAGCGTACAAATGAGCGCGTCGGCTTCGTCGGAAGATGGCGCCAATAAGGCGGGCAACGCCGTTGACGGCGATATGACGACCCGTTGGGAAAGCAAGCACGGCAACGACGGCGAGTGGCTGGAAATCGAGCTCAGCGAATTGACTGAAATTTATCAGATGAAAATTTTCTGGGAAGCCGCTTCGGCAAGCGAATACAAAGTCAGCTTTTCGGAAACGGGTGAAGACGACTGGGTAGAGGTGCTGAATGCAAGCTATTCGGGCGGCGCGCGCACTGATACGTTCACTCCGACAACGGTTATGAACGTTAAATATATCCGCATACAGGGCGTAAAACGCGCTACTGATTACGGCTATTCTATTTACGAGGTGGAAATATTTAATTTCCGAGGATAAGGTTAAAAAGCTGTATTTTGCTCTTTTAATATGATATAATAAAATAACTCTCAGGAGGAAATAATTTCTATGGCAGGCTTGTCGCTTAAACACGTTTATAAGGTTTACTCCGGCAGAAAAACCACTACAAAAAATCCGGTTAAGCTTCTTATTAACCAAATTAAAAAGAAAAAGAATACGACCCGGACCCCGACCGTTGAAAAGCGCAGCGGCGATTTCGTAGCCGTTAAGGATTTCAATATGGAAATTGAAGACGGCGAGTTTATCGTGTTCGTCGGACCCTCGGGCTGCGGTAAATCCACGACTATAAGAATGATAGCTGGTCTTGAAGATATTTCCAAAGGCGAGCTGTTTATAGACGGAAGACTTGTAAACGACGTCGCGCCCAAGGACAGGGATATCGCAATGGTTTTCCAGAACTACGCGCTTTATCCCCATATGTCGGCGCAGAAGAATATCGAGTTTGCGCTGAAGCTCCGCAAAATTCCCGTTGAAAAGAAGGATAAGGACGGCAATCCCGTTTTTGCTATCGACAAAAAGAAGATAAAGGACATCAAGGAAAAAATTCGTACGGTTGAATTTGATTTGGAGGAGTACGAGGACGAAGAGTACAAGCAAATTCTTACGGAGCGCAAAGCAGCGCTTGAAAAGGATTTAAAGTATTACAGCGAAACCCCCGTTCAGGCGTATTCATACAAGCACATGAAAAAGGACGAAATCGCAGCTAAAGTACAGTGGGCGGCTAAAATTCTCGGCATAGAGGAATTGCTCGATAATAAGCCTGCGGAAATGTCGGGTGGTCAAAGACAGCGAATCGCACTCGGCAGGGCGATGGTACGCGGACCCAAAGTTTTCCTTTTAGACGAGCCTTTATCCAACCTTGATGCTAAGCTAAGGACGTCTATGCGTATGGAAATAGTCAAGCTTCATAAGGAGTTAAAGACGACGTTTATCTACGTTACCCATGACCAGATAGAGGCAATGACAATGGGTACGAGAATAGTCGTAATGAAGCTTGGCGTAATTCAGCAGATAGATACTCCTACAAACCTATACGACTTCCCCGAAAACAAATTCGTCGCAGGCTTTATAGGTACGCCGCAGATGAATTTCTTTGACGTAAGCATAAAGAAGGCAGGAACAAAGCTCCAAACGACATTTGCAAACGGTCAGACTTTGAATTTCAGCCTCGGCAATCTGCGCGGCATTGATAAAGCTTATCTTGACGGAAATTCCCACGAGGTAACTTTGGGTATCCGCGGCGAGCATATTTCGTTTGCGCAGGACGGCGCAATCAATAATAAAACCGCCCTCAATACCACGCTGAACGTAAAAGAAGTGCTGGGCAATATAACGCAGCTATTTGTGAGAATTACAGCCGACGGCCCCGACTATATCGTAAGCGTACCCGAGCGTAACGATTACGCTTCGGGCGACAAAATTTCCATCGCCTTTAAAGAGTCTAGCATTCACCTGTTTGACAGGGAAACCGAGCTTTCGATAATGAACAGGGAGATAGGCAACAAATAAAAATTCACAGGGTGTACGATGAAGAGCTGGCTTAAATTTTTCGGACTGAGTTTCTTTTCGGATAAAATAGCAAAGGGAGCGGCAAGGCGCGGAATTCTGAATTTTATTCTGGGCTTGGCGCTTTCGCTCGTTTTCATTTTCTGCGGCGTGCTCGCGGCAAATACAGCCCCTTTCCGCACGCACTATAACAATGCGTCGGAATTCAAAACCTTTGTACGCAATTCGTTCGACGCCGTCAATTTAAATATAAAGGACGAGCGTGTTTCCGCCGCAGAGGTTGTGAATTTTGAACCCGAAGAAATAGCCGCAAAAGGCTATAAGCTGGTGATAGATACCCGACCTTCAACCGCCCTTGACGATTTCGTTGCATACTGTACCCCGAAGAGCGGAGGAGAGGAGATATCCTATGAGGAATATCTTGCTTTGCCTGAAGAAGAAAAAAATAAATACGACTTTAAAATCCGCTATACCGCGAACGAGCTTGTTCTATCCGAAGAGCTTACGGCAGGTTATGAAGAATATTTAGATTCGTCTGAAAATCAAGATATTAAAAAACAGTATAAGGACCTTTCCGATAAGAAGGGTACGCTTTCGGCGGAGGAATACAGGGAAAGCGTTTACGCGCTATATTTAAAAGCTTATTATCCCGATTTATCGTCTTACGAAAGAACCTCCGTTCCGCGGATTCGTACTTATTACTATCTGAATTTTTTAAATAAAGCAGAGTTGTCTGAATATCTTTTCGTATTTGACGATTGCTTAATAGGCAATTTCAAAACGGACGGCGGACTTGACGTATCGTTTTACGGCGTGTTTGACCGCATTGCCGACGGAGTAGTAAAAGGCGGCAGCGCTGACGCGTTTATAAAGGAAGCGTTCAGCGGTGCGCTACCTATGATGGCGAACGTGTATTCAATGAGCGTATTCAGATTTATGCCTATAATACTGTTAATGCCGTTAGCTTTGGCGGTAATATCGTGGGGCGTATTGAAGGCGTTAAAGACGGATATAAGATACCGTAAATTGACCTCGTGCATAAAAATACAAGGCTCGTTTTTATGGTTTGCCTCACTTGTCTGCGCACTCATAATTTTTGTTTGCGGCTTTTTCGTTTCAGGTACCGTATTAAATTACCTGCCGCTTATAGTTTTTTTCTTAATCTTGGCGGTAAGAACAGCGGTGTATCTTGTGTTTGAAAAAATCAATAAAAATAAAACAGAAAAACAAACCGGTGGAGAAAGTAAAGAAGAACAACCCGAATAAATCGTTTAACTAAAACAGCCCGTGCATTTGCACGGGCTGTTTTAAAATATTTATTTTAATGTTCGATTTTATTGATATCGTAAGGCGTAACCTGATAAACGTAATAGTTCAGCCAGTTTATGTAAAATAGATTTGCCGTCGAGCTCCAGTTCATTTTAACTTCCTTCATATCCTTATCGGCGAAGTAGTTTGCCGGCGGCGCAATGTCCAACCCCTTTTCCAGATCGCGCTCGTATTCGTTTTTAAGCGTGTATCTGTCGTATTCCATATGACCCGTTACAAACACCTGTCTGTTGTCAGTGCTTTTAATAACGGAAGCCCCCGCCTTTTTGGAATACGCGAGAATTTTCAAATTCTTCACGTCCATAATATCCTTTGCGTAGATAATGGTATGTCGAGAGTGCGGCATATGGAATTCGTCGGAAATTCCGCGCATCAGCGGCTCGGGCACTCCGTCGTGAACGCGGTTATGCGCAAAAATTCCAAAGCACTTTTTCTTCAACGGGTGCTTGCGTATACCGTAAAAATAATGCAGCGCCGCCTGCGCTCCCCAGCATATGAACAGGGTAGAGGTAACGTTCGTTCTCGTCCAGTCCAATATATAGGAAAGCTCCTTCCAGTACGCAACGCGCTCGAAAGGCATATTTTCAACGGGCGCACCTGTTATAATCATTCCGTCGAATTTTAAATCCCTCACCTCATCGAAGGTTTTATAGAATTTGTCCAAATGCGTTTGGTCGGTATGCGTCGCGTTATAGGTTGAAGTTTTTATAAGCGTAACGTTCACCTGCAAGGGCGAGTTTGACAAAAGCCGCATAAACTGCGTTTCCGTCGTTTCCTTGGTCGGCATTAAATTCAAAATAGCAATCTCGATAGGGCGTATCTCCTGCGATACCGCCCTTTCTTTATCCATTACGAATATTCTTTCGCCCGTAAGTATTTTATAAGCTGGTATGTCTTTATCGATAACTATCGGCATTTTAATTCCTTATACTTTTTCCAAAGCCTGCTTTAAATCTTCAATAATGTCGTCGGGGTTTTCTATTCCTACGGAAAGCCTTATAAGATTGTGCGGAACTCCGGCATTTTTCAAATCTTCCTCCGAAAGCTGCCTGTGCGTGGTGGAGGCGGGGTGCAGAACGCAGCTTCTCACGTCGGCAACGTGCGTTTCCTGAGTAATCAGCTGCAAAGCTTCCATAAACGCCGCACATTTTTCAACGCTTCCCTTAATGCCGAAGCTCATCATTCCGCCCTGACCGGACGGCATATACTTTTGCGCAAGCTTATAATATTTGTTGTCCTTTAAGGAGGGGTGATTAATCCACTCTATTTTGGGGTGCTTTTTCAAATACGCGGCAACCTTTTGTGCGTTTGAGGAATGTCTTTCCATTCTCAGCGCAAGCGTGTCGCAGCCTATGTATGAAATAAACCCGTTCTGCGGACTCATAATTGCTCCCAAATCGCGTATCATCTGTGCGCGGCACTTCGTCCCGAAAGCTACGGGCAAATCTGCGTATACAAGCCCGTGATAGCTTTCGTCAGGCTCGTTGAACGAGGGATAACGTTCGTTTCCCTTATAATCAAAGTTGCCTGCGTCAACTATAACTCCGCCGAGCGCCGCCGCGTGCCCGTCAAGATATTTCGAGGAGGAGTGTATAATAATATTTGCTCCCCATTTTTTAGGTTGGCACAAAACGGGTGTTGCAAGCGTGTTATCAACCGCAAAAAGCACTTTATGTTTTTTTGAAATCTTAGCAATTTTTTCAAAGTCTAAAACGACTATTGCGGGGTTTGCAACCGTTTCGGTAAAAATCATTTTGGTTTTGCCGTCTATAAGCTTTTCAATTTCTGAAGTAGGCGCGTCGGGGTCGAAGAACCTGCACTCTATACCAAGTTTAGGCAAAGTGGTGGAAAACAGATTGTACGTTCCGCCGTAAACCGCCGCAGAGGAAAGAATATTGTCGCCTGCGCCGGCAACGGTAAACACGGCAAGCGAAGTCGCGCTCATACCCGAAGCGCAGCCAATCGCGCAAACGCCGCCTTCAAGCGCGGCAACCTTACCCTCGAACGCCGCAACCGTGGGATTTGCAAGTCTGGTGTAAAAATACCCGTCGCTTTTCAAATCAAACAGGTCCGCCATATCCTGCGTCTTTTCGTAAACGTATGTCGTTGACTGGACGACGGGCGGTATTCTCGCCTCGCCCGTTTTGGGCGAATACCCTGCCTGTACGCAAAGTGTGTCAAGCTTATAATCTTTCATAATCGTATCTCCGGTAAAAATTATTTGTATTCTTTTAATTGTCTGTCAAGCGCACGCTTTTGGTCTCTTTCGGCAATGGTGCGCTTTTTATCGTAATTTTGCTTACCCTTGCAAAGCGCAATTTCAACCTTGACAAGACTGCCCGAAAAGTAGAGGGAAAGGGGAACTAAGGTATAACCCTTTTCGTTGATTTTTCCGACAATTCTATCAATCTCCGCACGGTGCATCAAAAGCTTTCTGTCGCGCTTGGAATCCTTGGTCGAAAACGCACCCGACTTATCATAAACGGCAATATGCGCGTTTTTTAATGTAAGCTGACCTTCTCTTATAAAGCAAAAGCTGTCCTTAAGGTTGCAGTTTCCGGCCCTTAAAGACTTAACCTCCGCGCCTTCCAGCACGATTCCCGCTTCGAACTTTTCAAGTATGAAGTATTCGTAATTTGCGTACTTGTTGTAAGTTATCGTCTGTATTTTCATTTCGTTTCGCCGTGCTTATAAAGCACGCTTTTATTATAGCATAAATGATTTTATTCGGCAATCGAAAATATTACGCGCATTTTGCCGAAATCGCACCCGTCTACGCGAATTTTAATTTTATCGCCTAAACGGTAGCTGTTGTGCGCGCCTTTCAATAAAAATCTCTCGGCGAAATATTCGTAATCGTCGTTTGGTAAAGCTTCCATGGGTATAAGTCCTTCAATCGTGTTTTCCAATTCGCAGAACACGCCGAAGTTCGTAACTCCGGATATGACCGCGTCGTATTCGTTTCCGATTTTGTCATCCATATACGCAAGGCAGTACAGGCTGTCAACCTCGCGTTCGGCTTCGTCTGCTATACGCTCGCGCTCGGAACAGTCTATTCCTGCCTGCTTTGCTTGCGCCGCGTACACACCCAAGTTTCCGCCGCCGTGCAGCGCGTCCTTTAAAGCCCTGTGAACAAATAAATCGGGATAGCGGCGAATGGGGGAGGTAAAGTGGCAGTAACACTTCGATGCCAAGCCGAAGTGTTCAAGGTTGACTTCCGCATACCTTGCCTTTTGCATACACCTGAGCATAACTTTGTTTATTACAGAATAAAACGGCTTGTCCTCGTTTGCGGATAAAATTTTCTGGAAGTCCTTCGGCGTAACGCTTTCGCTGTTTAGCTTTGCATTGTAGCCCAAGTCCTTTAAAAACGTTGTAAGCGATTCAACCTTTTCAGGCGCGGGCAATTCGTGTACACGGTAAAGGCAGGGTATTTTTTTGCTTTGCATATATTCGGCAACCGCCTCGTTTGCAGCCACCATAAACTGCTCTATCATCCGCTCGGATATAGTGCGCGAGTAGTCGGGAATGCAAATGTCCCCGTTTTCGTCCATATAAATTTTCGCTTCGCGCACGTCCAAGGTGACGCTTCCGTCCGCCGTGCGGTTGCCTTCCATAATAAGGCACAGCTCGCGCATTTTCTGCACGGCTTCAACTATATCCCGATACTTCTCGCAAGTCTCCCTGTCGCCCTCGCAAATAGCAGTAACGGCGGAATATGTCATCTTGTGCCTGCTTTTTATAACGCTTTCGCAAATTTCGTAATTAAGCCGCTTTCCGCTTTTGTCAAATGTCATAATGCAGGAAAGCGCGTATCTTTCCTCACCCTCGTTTAGCGAGCAGGCTCCGTTTGAAAGCTCTTTGGGCAGCATCGGCAAAACCTTATCGGGGAAGTAAACGCTGGTGCCGCGCGCGTATGCTTCCTTATCGAGTGCGGAGCGGTATTTTACGTAATTGCTTACGTCTGCAATATGCACTCCCAAAACAAATTTTCCGTCGTTAAATTCTAAGGAAACGCCGTCGTCAATGTCGCGCGTGTCCGCGCCGTCTATCGTAAAAATAAGCTTATCGCGCAAATCCTTCCGCCCGTCCAGAACGATGCTTTCTTCCGCAGCTTTTTCAGCTTCCTTTTGCACGTTCTCAGGGAACTCCTCGTACAGTCCGTGCGCACGGATAATAGAAAGCTCCTCCGTAAAGAAGTCGCCTTCTTCGCCGAGGATTTCAATAACCTTGGCGGCAGGCGCCTTGCCGTGCGGATAAGCGGTAATTTCGCACAAAACCTTGTCGCCGCTTTTCGCGTTTAAGTTAAGCCCGTTCGGAATAAACAAGTCGGGCAGCTTTTCATCGTCTGTGTAAACCCTTGCGCCGGCGGAGGCGTTTTCGATAACTCCAACAACTTTCCGTCTGCCGCGTTCTAAAATTTTGATAATGTAAGCTTCGTCCTTCGTGCCTTTAACGGGCGCGGCTAAAACCTTGTCGCCGTCGTATGCGCCGCCAAGTGAATGTGGAGGGAGGAAGAAGTCGCCTTCATACCTTTTTTTATCGTCGGGCGTAAGGAATGCGAATCCTCGCGCATTGCCCTGAACGGTACCCGTAAAAACGTTTGCCTGCTTGGGCGTGCAAAATCTTCCGCGCCTGTCGCGGATAATTTTTTCCTCGCTTTCCAATTCTTCAAGCGCGTGTTCGGCTTCCCGACGCGCCTTTTTGCCTACGATAAAAGCGGTAAAGTTAATAATCTCGTGCTTGTTTTTAAACGCGAGCTTGCCTGTTTTTATTTCGTTAAATATTCTCTGTTTTAAAGTCATAGCCAAAAAAATAAGCGGCTGTAAAAGCCGCCATGAAAAGTCTTTTTTACGGAACCATAAGGTTTACAATGTACATAACTACGGAAAGCACGCCTAGTACTATCATACATATCCAAGTCCATTTTTTAAGCTTGCTTTCAATGGACTGACCTCTGTTTTTGCCGAAAAACGTTTCGCTCGAAGCCGTGATACCCTGAATACCGTCGGAATTGCTCTTCTGGAACAAGACGAGTATTATCGCAACGAGTGCGGTTAAAAATATTATAACAAGGCAGGTAATGGATAACACCATATACAAAGTATAGATGCTTTCAGACATACCGGCAGGTGCCAATAAATATGCGCCCATAAATAAACCTCTCAATAAGTTTTACTTAAAAAGTATATCACAGCGTATAAATTTTTACAAACGAAAATAGGGCTTTTTAACAAATTTTATCCCGATTTTTTAAATTTAAAACCTTTTTCCCCGAATTTATTTATAACGAATATCCCTGCGCATACCAAAACCAACGCAATAAGAGTGGTGTATGATAAAAGCTGTTCGCTTTCGCCTAGTATAATCGCGGAAAAAACCGCCCCGAATATCGGGTTCGTGCTTTTGAATACCGCCACGCGCGAAACGGGGTTGTATTTCAGCAGGAAGCCCTGCAAAGTGAACGCGCACGCGGAAAGGAACGCAAGGTAGAAAAGCATAAAATAGCTCCCGACGGAGTTCGGGTGAATTTTGCCGCCTGCCGCCGCGCCTATTATAATTAAAATTATTCCGCCTATAAAGAACTGGTAACCGCACAGCGCGGTCGTGTCCTCGTGCTTTGAAAAAATTTTCACAAGCCCTGCGGCAACCGCCGCCGACAGCCCCGAAAATATAACGAACCCTTCACCCAGTAAGGTAAACTTAAACGAAAAATCTCCGCCTAAATTTATAAGTATAACACCGCCGAAGCCGAGCAGGCACCCTGCAAGCTTGATAAGGTTGAACTTTTCCGTGCGGAACAAAAAGCACGCCGCAATAATAGTAAAGAAAACGCCCAGCCCGTTTAAAACCGAAGCTTTAACGCCGGCAGTGTTGGCAAGCCCTATATAGAAAAAGGTGTATTGCGCCGCCGTCTGGAAAAGGCTCAAAAGCCCCACGCGCCATAAATTCTTCAATTTCGGATATACGAATTTCCGTTTCGTAATACTCCCGAAAATTATTACCAAAACTCCTGCAAGCGAAAATCTGGTCCCTGCAAAAAGAATAAGGGAAGGAACGTGCGTTGTGTCTATGTTAAACAGCTTATATCCTATTTTAACGCACGGAAAAGCGCTGCCCCATAAAATGCAGCAGATTATCGCGCCTATGCACACGACGTAATTTTTAGTAAAAAACTTTTCGGGCTCTTTAAGTATCACCTTATTATTATATTTCAAATTTCAAAATAACGCAATTAAAAAGTAATAGGGGGCGCGTGCTTTGCACG
>CAMWNA010000019.1 GCA_947175515.1 uncultured Clostridia bacterium
GTATGAACGCGCGCCGCTAACGTTTATAATTTAAAAAATTACAAATAGTTTTGCTCCCTATTTCTTCCGTGCGTGCGGAAAATCGTCGTCGGTTAAATACATAATGTAATCAACCGAAGTATCATAAAGCTCTGCAATTTTCGCAAGGCTTTCAAGCGGTATTGCAATTTGCCCTTTTTCGTATGATGAATATGTTTTCGGGCATACGAATAAATAACGAGCAACGTAAGCCTGTGTGTAACCGTATTCTTTTCTTAATTCTTTTAATCTAAGTTCCATACGGATATTTTAAAATAGCACAGCTTAATTAAATGCTATTATCACAAAATGTGATATTTGTAACTAATTTCCTCTGACAAAACTTTGTGCGGCGCACTTTTAAAAAGTGCGCCGCACGTTTTTTTTATATTTCGTTTACTTTGCCGCCTGTTGAGTTATATTTTGAAGAACAAAAAAATAAATATAATCAAGAGGACGGGCAGCGTATTCGCGGAAATAAGTTTCTTTTCGTCAAAATATTCGCTTACTCGTCTTACTAAATTAAGTATAATCGGAGAAGAAGCTTGATTCGCGTAATTAAACTAAAAAACGTTTTACTCACGTTGCTTGCTGCAGTGCTCATATGCGCACTTTCAACTGCGGCGTACTTCACGGGCGCATACGCCGTTTACTACGGCAATTCGCCGCGCCTCATTCCCATTTACAGTGTTGAGCGCAACGATAAGGTCGTTTCAATTTCATTTGACTGCGCGTGGGGAACAGAGCATACTGACGAAATTTTAAACGCGCTGCGTGTAAGCAACGTGCGTGCAACCTTCTTTATGGTCGAATTCTGGGCGGAAAAATATTCAGATTTCGTCAAAAAGATTGACGATGCAGGGCACGAAATCGGCACGCACTCGTCCACGCATTCTTATATGAGCAAGCAAAACGCGGAGGAAATCAAGCTTGAGCTTACTACTTCTTCCGAAGCCATTGAAAATATTACCGGCAAAAAGGTAGAGCTTTTCCGTCCGCCATACGGCGACTACGATAACGAGCTTATTAAAACGGCTTCCGAACTGGGCTTCTACACTATCCAGTGGGATACCGACAGCTTGGACTGGAAGGACCTAAGCGCAACCGATATAGCAATGCGCGTTATAAACAACGTGCAAAGCGGTTCTATTATCTTAATGCATAACAACGGACTGCACACTGCGGAAGCCGTGCCAATCATTTTGGAAACACTCAAAAACAAGGGCTATTCATTCGTTCCCATAGGCGAACTGATCTATAAGGAAAATTACACCGTGGACGGCGCGGGCCGCCAACAGCCTGCAAAATAATCGGCGGTTTGCGGCGCAATACTGCGTCTGGTTTGCGTTTAAACGGTTTGGGCTTTGCCTGCGCGACGTATCAATTCAGTTAAAGAAAAACAAGAAAAACAATTTTTGGAGGCATATATGAATTACAACACGGAAAAAAACAACAAGGTGTACGTCTACGGTGAAATCGTGTCTGAAGCCGAATTTTCCCACGAGGTATACGGCGAAGGCTTTTACGAATTTTACGTAAAGGTTATGCGGCTTTCCGGTCAGGCGGATATTCTTCCCGTAACCGTATCCGAACGCATTATGACGGAGGATATGAAGGTCGGCGGCACGATATGCGCGCTGGGTCAGTTCCGTTCATACAACAAGCTGGAGGGCGGTAAATCGCGCCTTATGCTTACGGTGTTTATCCGCGAGCTTTTGGACGACCAGCAAAGCAAGAACCCCAATTCTATAGTGCTTTCGGGCTACATCTGCAAACCGCCCGTTTACCGCACGACCCCGTTCAACCGCGAAATTGCCGACCTGTTAATTGCGGTCAACCGCAGCTACAACAAGTCAGACTATATTCCGGCGATAGCTTGGGGCAGGAACGCGCGTTTCGTCCGCAATCTTGCCGTCGGGGATAAGGTTGCGCTGTCCGGCAGAATACAGAGCAGGGAGTACCAGAAAAAGCAGCCTGACGAAAGCTTCGTCACAATGACCGCTTACGAGGTTTCCATCTCCAAGCTTGCCGCATTTGACGACGAATCCGAATTTGATATAGAGCAGGAGTTTGATTTGTATTCCGTTCCCCGTTCGTTCGAGCATAACGAACAGGAGCAGTAATTGTTTTATTCCTTACAATGCAGCAATGCGGCGCGGTCTTAATTTCAAGACCGCGCCGCTTTTTTTATATTACGTTTTTTCTTTTTTTGTTTGGGCGGAGGGAGTTCTTCGTAAATCGCATTGAAAAGTTCCTTTAAAAATCCGCCGTTGTCAACGTCCGCAACCAACATTTCCTTCGCGCCTTTATACGGCGGCTGCATCTCCGCGTCGGGCATCAATTTTACGGCTGTGGGCACCGGCTTAATTAAAAGCCTGTCGTCGCAGATATCGCCGACCAACCGTCCGCGGTAGTATATAAGATATTCGCCCATCATCGGACGGAACGTTACGTCGTCCAAGCCCGAAAGCTGTTCTTTTAAATAATCCAAAAAATCTTTACTTGTAGCCATAACTCAGTCCTTAAATAAATTTTTAATCATAGTGTTTACGTATAGTATGGGTACGATTGCAATTTTATCAGCATACTTTGCGACCGACTTCATATTTTTAGCCGGCACCAATACCTTCTTAAAGCCCATTTTTACGCACTCGGCAACTCGCTTTTCACAGTAGGAAACGGCGCGCACCTCGCCCGTCAAGCCCACTTCGCCGAACACGGCAACGTACTTGTCAACGGGTTTTGCAAAATACGCCGATGCCAATGCGGCGCAAACGGCTAAATCGCACGAAGGCTCGTTGAGCCTTATTCCGCCCATAGCGTTCACGTAAACGTCGGAGGAGGAGAGGGCAAGTCCGCACCTCTTTTCAAGCACGGCTAAAAGCAACACAAGCTTATTATAGTCCACACCCAAAGGCATACGCCGCGGCTGACCGAACGAGGTTTTGCATATAAGCGTCTGGATTTCCACGTTCATACACCGCGCGCCCGTCTGCGCAGGCGTTACTACCGAACCGGCTTCCTCGCCGCGGCTTTCCGAAAGGAACACGCCCGAATAGTCCGTGACGGGTTTAATTCCCTCGCCGGTCATCTCGAACACGCCGACTTCCTGCACGTTTCCGAATCGGTTTTTAACCGCGCGCAGTATTCTGAAATTTTCCTGATTTTCACCTTCGAAGTAGAGTACGGTGTCCATTATGTGTTCCAAAACCTTGGGACCTGCCAATGCGCCCTCTTTGGTAACGTGACCTACGATAAAGAAGGTGATGCCGCGGCTTTTGGCAATTCTCATAAGCTTGGTTGCGCATTCGCGCACTTGCCCGACTGAGCCTGCGGAGGAAGATAAATCGTCCGTATACACCGCTTGAACGGAGTCTATTATGCAGTATTCCACGCCGTCAAGCTCGGCTTCCAAGCCGTCAATACAGGTTTCATTAATGATTAACAGCTCTTCGGATTTTAATTGAAGTCTCTGCGCCCTCAGCTTTACCTGCGAACAGCTTTCCTCTGCTGAAAAATATAACACTTTCTTGTTTTGGGAAAGGTATGCCGCAATCTGCGTTAAAAGCGTGGACTTACCGATTCCCGGGTCGCCGCCTATTAAAACCAGCGAACCTTTCACGATTCCGCCGCCGAGAACGTTGTCGAATTCGGAAATGCCGGAGGAGGTCCTGTCATAATGCTCGTAAGAAATTTCGGAAAGCTTCTTCGCCCTGCCCCCGTAAACGGATGGGCGCGCCGCCTTCTGCGGTTCTGCGGGCTTGACTATTTCTTCAACCATAGTGTTGAATTTTCCGCAGGAAGGGCACCTTCCAAGCCACCTCGGGCTCGTGGCTCCGCATTCGCTGCAAACGAATTCGGTTGTCGTTTTATTGGTCTTTGCCATTTGTAAACTCCTTAAATTTTCTCAAAAGCACATTTGCGTATGCACAGATTCCCAGCCCTTCGCCAACAAAGCCCAAACCCTCGCACGTGCCTGCGGCAACCGCAATGCTTTCAAGCGCAGCGCCCGTTGAATGTCGCAAATTCTTTTTCATATTTTCAATATGCGATGCAAGGCGCGGCTGTTCCGCCTGTATGCTCAAAGATATATTCGCAATTTCAAAGCCCTCGGCTTTTATGATTTCAACCGTCCTTTCAAGCAGCTTCACACTGTCTGCGTTACGGTATTTTTCATCCGTATCGGGGAAATAATGCCCTATGTCTTTCAGTCCTGCGGCGGAAAGCAATGCGTCCATTAAGGCGTGAACGGCAACGTCTCCGTCGCTGTGGGCAATAAGACTTTTGCCGCAAGCAATTTTCTCTCCGCAAAGGGTTATAAACTCGCCTTTACCGAATGCATGTACGTCCGCGCCGAAGCCCGTGCGGCAGCCGTCCGGCAGGGAGCGCGAGTAGGGGAAAACCCTCTCGAAGTCCTCTTTATAAGTAAGCTTAATATTCGTGCGTTCGCCGTCGATTAAGTGCGGCTTATTTATATATTTTCCGTAAACGGCGCTGTCGTCCGTAAAGGCTTCGCCGTCTGCCTGCGTATAAGCGTGGTGTATGTCGTCGGTCATAAATCCTTGCGGTGTCTGCACAAGATACAGGTTTTCCCTGTTGAGCCGCTCGCATATCGTTCCGTAATGTCCGTGAACCACGGTATCGGTTGCCTGAACTGCGCATATTGCACTGCCGTGCGTCGTAACGGTTTTAATACAGTTTAAAATAAGTTCTTTCGTCACGAACGGTCGCGCACCGTCGTGAATCAGCACGATATCTCCCGTAACGACTTCAAGGGCTTTTTTTACACTTTCCGTGCGCGTCGTTCCGCCTAAAACTATTTTGCAGTGGAAGGGCGCGCATATTGCGGAAATTTCCTCTAAATCAAATTTAGACGAGGTTACGATTACCTCGTCTATTTCTTCGATATCGAATTTTTTAAGGGTGTGCCACAGTACGGGCGCGCCGTACAGCGGCGCAAGCAGCTTGTTTTTGTTCAAGCCTGCGCGCTCGCCTTTTCCCGCCGCGCAAATAACGGCGCTGACCTTTTTGTTTTTCATAAACTTCCTTATTATTACGTTCAGGGTTCAACGCTTACATTATTTCGTATAAAGAGGGGGCGTCGTCCTTTTTTACCGTTTCGCGTATTTCCGTAATTTTAAACTTAACCGAGCTTTCGGTATACGTAATTTCAACTATGTCGCCTACTTTGACTTTGTGTCCCGATTTAACTGCTTTTCCGTTCACGGTCACTTTGCCCTTGTCGCAGGCTTCCTGCGCCAAAGTTCTGCGCTTTAAAATTCTTGAAACCTTTAAAAACTTATCAATTCTCATATAAACTTTTTTTATAAATTGTTTAAAAATACCTTTTAAAATGAGTAAAACAGCTTGTCGTACCACAAACATTTTAGGTTAAAATATTTTCTAAAAAATCAGTTAAACGCTTGTCGTACCGCAAGCGTTTCCGGCAAAAATAATTTTTTACAAAATAACCAAAAAACGCTTGACTTGCTTGAAAAGGTAGTTTATAATAATACACTGTATTAAAATGCAATTTTTGTACTCATTTTCCGCTTTTGCCAAGATTTACCTGTTAAATTTCGGCTAAATGCGGCAAAATATCCGCCTTTTCAACCATTAAATTATACTACATATTATTTAATTTGTAAAGGGGTAAAGGAAAAAATTTATTTTAAAAAAATTTTTTTCTGCAAGGGTAAGACAAGCAGTATAAAAATTGCGGACTCACAGAAATTTGCATAAGCAGATTTTTGTGAACTGAATTTCGTAACACAAAAAGATTTTTTCCGGTGAAAAGATATATACGGATAATCGCCTATGTGAAAATAAATAAAGGCAGTTGCCAAAAAGGAGAATTATTCTTAAATGAATTTACCGGTTCACAAGTACGGCAAAACCGAAAGACGGAAATTCGGCAAGATTAACGAGGTTATCGACATTCCCGACCTCGTTGAAATTCAGAAGGCGAGCTATAATTCGTTTATCAACGAAGGCATAGCCGAGGTGTTCGAGGACTTCTCGCCCATCACGGACTATTCCGACCATTACGAATTGTATTTTCTCAATCACTGGTTTGACGAAACTCCCAAGTACGACGAGAAGGAGTGCAGAAACCGCGACGCAACGTACGCACTTCCTCTGCACGTAACCGTAAGACTCGTCAACAAGGTCAAGGACGAAGTTATCGACCAGCCGGTTTTTATGGGCGAATTTCCCTTAATGACCGATTCGGGCTCTTTCATTATTAACGGCGCCGAGCGCGTTATCGTTTCCCAGCTCGTCCGTTCCCCCGGCGTTTACAACGCTTCGTCAAGGGACAAGACGGGTAAGGAAATGTTCGGAACTACGGTTATCCCCAACCGCGGCGCTTGGCTTGAACTTGAGCAGGACGCTCAGGGCGTTATGTGGGTTCACGTGGACAGGAAGCGTAAAATTTGCGCTACCGTTCTTTTGCGTGCGCTCGGCTTCGGCTCCGACAGGGCGCTTTTGGACTTGTTCGCAAACGATAAGATGATTGAAAACACCATCGCAAAAGATACAACCAAATCCGAAAGCGACGGTCTTATCGAGCTTTACAGAAGGCTCCGCCCCGGCGAAGTTCCCACGGAAGCTTCGGTTAAACAGCATTTGAACAATCTGTTCTTCGACCCCCGCCGTTACGACGTCGTTAAGGTCGGCAGGTACAAGTTCAATAAAAAGCTCAACTTAGCTTACAGACTCCCCGGCTGCAAGCTCGCGGAGGACGTTTTTAATCCCGAAACGGGCGAAGTAATGGCGCACGCCGGCGAAGTAGTCGACGAGCTTAAAGCTATCGAAATGCAGGATAGCGGCGTGAATGAAGTATTCGTTCTCGTTTCAGACCCCGTTGACGGCGAAATCAAACATAAGATTATCGCAAACAACACCGTAAACTTTAAAGCAGTCAGCGAAAAGAGCCATAAGGTGTTCGGGCTTCTGCCTACAATCTATTATCCCAACTTCAAATTTATGCAGAAACTCGCCGCAGAGTGCGAAAACGCAAAGGTAGAAGAAGTTGCGGAAAAATACCTTGACGAAATAAACGCTATATATTACACGGCGGAAACTGCCGAAACCGAGGACGAAAAGCCCGAGGATAAGAAGAACAGAGAAAAACGCCGCGATATGCGCGTTAAGTTCGTTGCAGCCTGCAAACGCTTTAACGAACTGCTTACAGCAAATACCGACGCTTTGGACGCGGAAGACAGAAAGACGATTAAGCCTATCGTTGAAAAGCTCAATCACAAGCATATCACGGTTGACGATATCGTCGCGGCGATTTCCACTAATATCGACTTACAGTACGGCATTGGCACCATAGATAATATCGACCATTTGGGCAACCGCCGTGTTCGCTCCGTGGGCGAGCTGTTGCAGAACCAGCTGAGAATAGGTATTGCAAGACTTGAAAAGCTGATAAAGGAGCGTATGGCTACGCAGGACGCAATGGAAGTTACTCCTTCCGGACTTGTTAATGTGCGCCCCGTATCCGCAGTTATCCGTGAATTTTTCGGCTCGTCTCAGCTTTCTCAGTTTATGGACCAGACCAACCCTGCCGCAGAGCTTACCCATAAGCGTAAGCTTTCCGCACTCGGTCCCGGCGGCTTGAACCGTGACAGAGCAACGTTCGAAGTGCGCGACGTTCACCACTCGCACTACGGCAGACTTTGCCCTATCGAAACCCCCGAAGGTCAGAACATCGGTCTTATCTCTTCGCTTGCAACCTTCTCAAAGGTCAACGAATACGGCTTTATTATGAGCCCTTACAGACGCGTTGTAAAGGATAAGGACGGAATTGCCACCGTCACGAACGAGGTCGACTATTTAACGGCAGATGAAGAGGACAGGTATATCGTCGCTCAGGCAAACGAGCCCCTTGACGAAAAGAGCCGCTTTATAAACGGTCACGTTGGCTGCCGTCACCGTGAGCTCATTACTCAGCTGCCTCCCGAAAAAATAGACTATATGGACGTTTCGCCCAAACAGCTCGTTTCGGTTGCAACCGCGCTCATTCCTTTCCTTGAAAACGACGATACAAACCGTGCGCTGATGGGCTCGAACATGCAGCGTCAGGCAGTTCCTCTTATGAAGACCGAAAGCGCAATCGTCGCAACAGGTATAGAGGACGCAATCGCACGCGACAGCGGCGTTATGGTCCGCGCAAAGGAAGCCGGCGTCGCAGTAGGCGTTTCTTCCGACTGTATTAAAATTCAGGAAGCAAACGGACTTATCACCGAATATAATCTCAAAAAATTCGAACGCTCCAACCAAGGCACCTGCCTGAACCAGCGCCCCATAATCAATACGGGCGACAAGGTTGCAAAGGGCGAAATTATTGCCGACGGTCCGGCGACCAACAACGGCGAGCTTGCACTCGGTAAAAATATTTTAATAGGCTATATGGAATGGGAAGGCTACAACTACGAGGACGCTATTCTCATTTCCGAAAAACTCGTGCAGGACGACGTGTTCACTTCTATCCATATCGAAGAACACGAAACCGAAGCGCGCGACACCAAGCTCGGAGAAGAGGAAATCACACGCGATATCCCCAACGTTTCTGAGGACGCGTTGAAGGACTTGGACGAGGACGGTATTATCCGTATCGGCGCCGAAGTTCAGCCCGGCGATATTTTAGTAGGTAAAGTAACCCCCAAGGGCGAAACCGAGCTTACACCCGAAGAAAGATTGCTGCGCGCAATCTTCGGCGAAAAGGCAAGGGAAGTAAGGGATACTTCTTTGAAGGTTCCCCACGGCGAAGGCGGTATAGTAGTCGACGTAAAGGTGTTCACCCGTGAAAACAAGGACGAACTTTCCCCCGGCGTAAACAAGCTAGTGCGCGTTTACATCGCGCAGAAGCGTAAAATTCAGGTCGGCGACAAAATGGCGGGCCGTCACGGAAACAAGGGCGTTATATCGCGCGTGCTTCCACAGGCGGATATGCCCTTCCTTGCAGACGGTACGCCGTTGCAGATAGTTTTAAACCCCCTCGGCGTTCCTTCCCGTATGAATATCGGACAGGTCCTCGAAGTACACTTGGGTTTAGTCTGCAAACAGCTTGGCTGGAAAATCGCAACCCCCGTATTCGACGGCGCTACCGAGCAGGATATTAAACAGCTTTTCAAAGAAAACGATATAATAAACCCCGAAGGCAAGGTAGACGGCAAAATTCAGGTTTACGACGGCAGAACGGGCGAACCCTTTGAAAACAGGGTCACCGTCGGCGTACAGTATATGATTAAGCTTATCCACCTCGTCGACGATAAAATCCACGCAAGGTCCATCGGCCCTTACAGCTTGGTAACGCAGCAGCCCCTCGGCGGTAAAGCGCAGTTCGGCGGACAGCGTTTCGGCGAAATGGAAGTCTGGGCGCTCGAAGCTTACGGCGCGGCTCACATTCTGCAGGAAATTTTAACGGTTAAATCGGACGATATCGTAGGCCGTGTAAAAACGTACGAAAGCATTGTCAAAGGTAACAACATTTCAGAACCCGGTATTCCCGAAGCGTTCAAAGTGCTTTTGAAGGAGCTTCAGTCCCTCGCGCTCGACGTCAAGGTATTGACGGAAAGCGGAGAAGAGCTCGTTATCCGCGAGCTTGACGACGACGATGAAAGCATTCCCACCGCAAGGGCGCGCGAAGCTCAGGAAGCCGACGCGAAAGTGCCCGAAGAGGAATTCGACCTCATCGGCAGCGAAGAAGAGGACGAGGACGACGACCTTGAACCCATTTCTATCTTCGACAACGACGAGGACGACTTCACTAGTAAGGAACTGTTTGCTTCAGACGATGACGACGAAGACGACGACCTCGGCGATAAGTTCACGCTTTTTGACAGCGACGACGAAGACGACGATTTGGACGTCTTGGACGAAGACGAGGATAAGGAATAAAGGGAGGTTAAAATATGTTTGAATTAAACGATTTTTGTTCTATCAAAATCAGCGTAGCTTCCCCGGAAAAAATAAGGGAACTTTCCAAGGGCGAGGTAACCAAGCCCGAAACAATAAACTACAGAACCCAGAAACCCGAAAAGGACGGACTTTTCTGCGAGCGCATTTTCGGACCGATGAAGGACTGGGAATGCCACTGCGGTAAATACAAGCGTATCCGCTATAAGGGTATCACCTGCGAAAAGTGCGGCGTTGAAGTAACCCGCGCAAAAGTCAGGCGCGAAAGAATGGGTCATATCGAGCTTGCCGCTCCCGTATCCCACATCTGGTACTTCCGCGGCGTGCCGTCAAGGATAGGTCTTATCCTCGATATGTCTCCCAAGGCTTTGGAGCAGGTAATTTACTTTGCGGCGTACGTCGTAATAGACCCCGGCACTGTGCCCGTACTCGAATACAAGCAGGTCATAAACGATAAGGAACTGCGCGAAATCGAGGAAAAGTACGGAGAGTCGGAAGTTACGGGTCTTAAAGTCGGAATGGGCGCTGAAGCTATCCGCGAGCTTTTAATGGCTGTAGACCTTGAAAAAGAATGCGAAGAAACCAAAAAGATTATAGATACCAGCACGGCTGCACAAAAGCGCGTAAAAGCGGTAAAGAGAATAGAGATTCTCGAATCCTTCAGAAAGAGCGGTAACCGCCCCGAATGGATGATATTAACCGTCCTTCCCGTGCTTCCGCCCGAAATCAGACCCATGGTTCAGCTTGACGGCGGCAGATTTGCTTCCTCTGACTTGAACGATTTGTACAGGCGCGTTATAAACCGCAACAACCGTTTGAAGAGAATGATGGAGCTCGGCGCGCCCGAAATGATAGTTAAAAACGAAAAGCGTATGCTTCAGGAAGCCGTTGACGCGTTAATCGACAACGGCAGACGCGGCAAATCGCTTACGGGTCCTTCCAACAGGGAACTCAAATCACTGTCGGGTATGCTCCGCGGCAAGCAGGGCCGTTTCCGTCAGAACCTATTGGGTAAGCGTGTCGACTATTCCGGCCGTTCGGTTATCGTCGTAGGTCCCGAACTTAAGCTTTACCAGTGCGGACTTCCCAAGGAAATGGCAATCGAGCTTTTCAAACCCTTCGTTATGAAAAAGCTTGTAGAAAGCGGACAGTGCCACAATATAAAAAGCGCTAAACGCACGGTCGAAAAGGCTAAACCCCTCGTTTGGGACGTGTTGGAGCAGGTCATAAAAGAACACCCCGTTCTTTTGAACCGTGCGCCCACGTTGCACAGACTTTCAATTCAGGCTTTCGAGCCCGTGTTAATAGAAGGCAGAGCAATTAAAATTCATCCCCTCGTATGTACGGCGTTCAACGCCGACTTCGACGGCGACCAGATGGCGGTGCACGTACCTCTTTCCGTAGAGGCTCAGGCTGAAGCAAGATTTTTAATGCTCTCGTCCAACAATATCCTTAAGCTGTCCGACGGCAAGCCCGTTATGCAGCCTTCACAGGATATGGTTATGGGCGCGTACTACCTCACCATTATCCGCCGCGAGGACGGTAAGTTCTACCGTTGGGGCGGCGACAGATATTACGAATGCGACGAAAAGGAAGAAGGCGCGGAAAAGTACGTTGCAAACGCATACATTTCCGAGGACGAAGCTTTAATGGCTTACCAGACGAAGCAGGTCCATATGCAGGATGAAATCTTCGTCCGCCGCTCGTATACCTTTACAGACGAAAAATCACCCTTCTACGGCGAAACCGTGCAGGGCAGGGTTAAGACCACCGTCGGCAGAATTATTTTCAACTCGAACATGCCTCAGGACTTGGGATTTGTAAAGAGAGAGAAAAAGCAAGACTGGCTTAACTACGAAATTTCTTACGAATTCTTGGGCGGCGCGGTTGCAGTCGGCAAAAAACAGCTCGGCAAAATCGTTGAACGCTGCTTCAAGACGGGCGGCGCTCCTAGGGCTGCGGACGTTCTTGATAAGATAAAGACCCTCGGCTACAAGTATTCAACTGTCGGCGCTATCACGACTTCCGTATTCGATATGCACATTCCAGACGCCAAAAAGGCAATCGTTGAAGAAACCGAAAAGAAAGTTATCCAGATTGAAAAGAAGTACCAGCGCGGACTTTTGCGCGAAGAAGAGCGTTATAACGCAGTTATCAACGCGTGGGACAGCGCAACCGACGAAGTTACCGACGCGCTCAAGCAGTCGCTCGATAAGTTCAATCCCATTTGGATGATGGCGAATTCGGGCGCCCGCGGTTCAATCGACCAGATGAAGCAGCTTTCCGGTATGCGCGGACTGATGGTTAACCCTCAGGGTAAAAAGATTGAAGTTCCCGTTAAATCTTGCTTCAGACAGGGCTTGTCCGTTCTCGAATATTTCATATCCTCGCACGGCGGCCGTAAAGGTCTGGCGGATACGGCGTTAAAGACGGCGGACTCGGGTTATCTTACCAGAAGGCTCGTAGACGTATCTCAGGACGTTATCGTCCGCGAAGAAGACTGTATGGCAGGCAGCAAGAAGCCGCGCGGTATGGTAGTTAAAGCGATAATAGGACCCAACGGCGAAGTGATCGAAGGTCTTGAAGACAGGATTCAGGGCAGATTCGTTGCCGAAGACGTCAAGGATAAGAACGGCAACGTAATTATCGAACAGAACAAATACGTTACCGACTCAATAGCAAAGCAAATCGTTGCCGCAGGCATAGAACAGGTTTCAATCCGTTCGGTATTCAGCTGTAACTCCCGTTACGGCGTGTGCGCAAAATGCTACGGCAAGAATATGGCAACCAACACACCCGTGCAGCCCGGTGAAGCGGTCGGCGTAATTGCGGCGCAGTCAATCGGCGAACCCGGTACCCAGCTTACCATGCGTACCTTCCATACCGGCGGTATCGCGGCTACGGGCGACATTACCCAAGGTCTTCCCCGTGTAGAAGAGCTTTTCGAGGCTCGTAAACCCAAGGGCTGTTCAACTCTTTGCGAGGTTTCGGGTGTAGTTACCGTTGACGATAAGGACAACTTAAAGCACGTAATCGTCCGCGACCCCGTAACGAACGACGTCAAGAAGGAATACACCCTGCCGTTCAATGCGGAACTGCATGTAAAGACGGGCGACAAGGTAGAACCCGGTACGATACTCAACGCAGGCTCCGTATACCCTCAGGACATTTTAAGAATTTCCGGCGTAAGGGGCGTGCAGGACTATATCCTCGAACAGGTACAGTCCGTTTACCGTTCGCAGGGTGTTGACATAAACGATAAGCACGTTGAAATTATCGTCCGCCAGATGCTCAGAAAGGTAAGGATAGAAAGCGCAGGCTCAACCAACCTTCTTCCCGGTGAAACCGTCGATATGTTTACGGTTGAAGAAGAAAACCGCAAAGCAATCGAAAACGGCGGCGCCCCCGCACTTCAGAAGCGCGTGCTCCTCGGTATTACCAAAGCGGCGCTCTCTACCGACAGCTTCCTGTCCGCGGCGTCCTTCCAGGAAACCGCAAGGGTACTCACCGACGCGGCTATCAAGAATAAGGTTGACCCGCTTATCGGTCTTAAAGAAAACGTTATTATCGGTAAGCTAATACCTGCAGGTACGGGCGTTAAGGAATACAAGAATATGTCACCAGTTATAAATACCAACTACAACAGTGCGGTAAAACCCGTAGCGGAAGAAGTGACAGAATAATTAAAGGCAAAATAAAAGCGGCGCGGTGCTACAAGCACCGCGCCGCGAATTTTTTATTTTATTCTTTTCCGCCGGTTTCTGCGTTTTCCGACGAAACACCAACCGCATTTTCATCTGAGCTATGAATTGCTTCTGCGGCTTCGGCTTTTTTCTTTTCAAGCTTTTCCGCATATACGGTAAGCAGGAACGTTCCCACTGCGCCCAGCACGCACAAAACCACGCCTACGGCAATCTGCGCCGCACTGACCGAGGAATAAACCTGCTCGGGGAAGTTCTGGTTATACGTTATAAATATCGCGGGGACGGAGCCTAATACGAATCCGATAATCGCCCAGCGCGTCGCGCGCGGAAACCTTGAAAGCAAAAACTTCATAAGCTTTGCAATACTGAAAAATCCTACTAAAATTCCAACCGCCAGCAGTGCAAGCACCAAAAGGGAATGTCCGAAGCTTGTTTTAAGCGCGGATACAGTATCTAGTACCGAGTTGTAGTATCCGAATATCAGCAATAGCATAGAGCCGCTTATCCCGGGCACAACCAACGCACATGAAGCCGCCGCACCCACGAGAAGGAGTAAAAAGTATCCGTACACGGGCATTGACGATGTTAAATTCGCGTCGCCGAGCCCCGGTATAAAGCAAATGCCTATAACGACCAAAAGCGGTATAACGCTTGCAGCAATATCAACCTTTACTTTAAATCCGCCCGAAACCGCGTCCTTTAAAACTTTTGGAACCGAACCTATAATAAGTCCGGCAAAAAACAGAACGGTAGGCAGAGGGGCTTTTTCGAGAGCAAACTTTATTGGAAAGTACATTGCTATTATTGAAAGCGCCGCCCCTAAAAGTATAGGCAGTAAAAAAGCCATACTCTTTTTAAATTCTTTTCTTAAATTGCTGACTGAATCAATCAGCTTTTCGTAAACGTTCAAAAGCACGGCAATAGTTCCGCCGCTGACCCCTGGGATAATCATAGAAACGCCTATTGCCGCTCCGCGCGCTACGTTTATAAAAAATTCTTTAAATTTCATAAATTAAATCTCAAATTATGCCGCGCACGGGAAAACCGTACACGGCTGTAAATTATACGTCTGAATATCTTTAAAAATTCCTAAATATCGAAAACGTCGTTAATATCGTTAACGTCGTTGATTTTCTCGTTTCCGTTGTCCACTTGGCTTTCGACGCCGCTTGCGGGAATTACTCCGTCCGCGGTAATAATATTGCCCTCTGCGTCGGAAATAATAACGTTACCGTTTTCGTCAATCTGTAAATCTTCGCTGTCGTCATATTCCGCGCTTTTCGTTCCGCCGACTGCGCCGTATTTCCTGCGTTGAATTATGCTTGAAACGATAACCGCCGCGCCTGCTACCAAGAACAGCGTACCTGTGCCCGTTAAAAGCACGCATACCCAAACCGATTCGATTATCTTATTGGGGTTTTTCGGGTCGTACTTTATCGTAACCACATCGCCTATGCGGTGTGAAATATTCTCACTGGTGGAAGAATTGCTTTTGCGCCTGAACGTCTGCCCGTTGACGGTGTATTCATAGGTGTATGAAACCATATAGTCTCCGTCGCTGTCGCGGCTGTAATCCAAGTCGACAATGATTGCAGTCGTTTCCTCATATCTTGCGTAACGCATATCGAAAGTAATTCCTACAATCAAAACCACAGCGCCTATAACGGCAAGCAAAATTGCAATTAACACCTGCATTTTGCCGTTGACTCTTGTAATTCTTGCCATTAAACGAATTCTCCTATATCGATATTTGCTTCTTCAAGCATTTCGTTTACTTCTCTATAATATTTCTTATAAAGCCTGTAAATTCCTTTTGCAAGGTTCGGAACGAGAGGAAACTCAATATTTTCGTCCTTAGCAAGCTCCTCCAAGCGGTAGCTTCCGTTTACCTTCCAGAACCTGAACACGCCCACGTTCACTGCGTTCATAGGGCACCCGAACGAACAGCCCATACAAAGCACGCATTTATGCCCGAACTTGAATTTACCGTCAACCTTTTCTATGTTGTTTTCAGGGCAGGCGGCAACGCATTTGCCGCAGTCAATGCATTTATTTTTATCAACCTTGAACAACGGTCCGTGCAGGTGCGCGAATCTTTGTTCCACCCAGCCGATAAGCGGCATAAACGGGTGGCGGTAGAAGGGAAGTTTAACGTTTTCCCGCTTGAAGCTTTCAAGCTCGCCGCAGCTCAATTTTACGAACGCCTTTGCGTAAATCCACATCTGTTTCGCCATCGCGTCGGAGTGGCGGTATATCATATTGTACGGCATAACCACGTGCCGTTCCATAGTTACGTCGTAGCCCTTTTTCGTCAGAATTTTAATAAGCTTCTGTGAGGAGCGGTCGTTCACGTGCAGCCCCTCGCCGGAGGTCTTGAATACGAACGCACGCCTGTATGCAACGGCAGGCAGATTTTTAACAAATTTGATAATGGGCTCTGGCGCGCAAAACGCATGAATGGGATAGCCTACGCCTATAAGGTCGAAGCCTTCAGGCGACGGCGCTTTTCCGCTCTTTTCGGAAACGCGGTAAACGGTCACGTCCGCGTTGAGATATTTCTTGTACAGCGCGGCAACCTTCAACGTGTTTCCCGTGCCCGAAAATACGTATAATGCAACTTTCATTTCTTAATTATTATAAACTCGTCTTCCTCGTCGTTCAACGGGTAAACGTCGTTTTCCTCGTTTTTATCGTGAGTATCGTAGTAAACCTGAGCATAAAAAGGTATGTCTTTTGCCAAAGCTCCGTAACGCCAAGGCTTTGGCTCGCAGCATTCGGGACACCAGTAACCGCCCTTTAAAATAGTGTAGGGAGAGGATGAAAATTCGTGTCCATCACGGCATTGCCATTTTACTTTACCGTAAACTCCGCCTGCCTTGTAATCGGTTGAAAGGCATTTGCCTCCGCGGAACTCTGCCGCCTGCTGCAAATCCTCAAACTCCAGCTTTACAAGCGGCTTGCTCTCGTCATAACCGTGGTCAAGCAAAAGCCCGTATTCCTTGGCATAAGCCTTGCTTTTTAAAGCTTCGTAGTCTATTTCGCCCGTAGCGGTCTTGCCTTCGCACAATAAGCGGTACTTAGTCCAGTCGCTTCCGATAGCCTCAAACTTATCTTTTCCGCCGTAGAACGCTTTTATACGCCCATGCTTGTTGTGCTTTATCCAGTACATAGGCGCGTTAGTGTTTTTAAACAGTCTTTTAAATACTAATTTCGTTATTACAGGCGCAGGCACTATTTTTGCGAGCTTAAACCAGCCGTACTTTTTGCCCATTCTTTTCCAGTAATCGTCAAAGCTTTCGCTCCTGAACGGCACGTACTCTTCCAGATCTCTGCTGTCGTAAAACCAAACGCCGTGGAAGTTCCTAGGAATATTCCAGTTAGGTTTGAAAAACTTTTTCGCGGTTCTGCCCATAAGCGAGAATCCTGCGTCAAGCGTTTCATAGCCCGTAACTCGGCATTCCCTGCCGCCGCCAATGTTGTATACCCTGTTCCAGAAGCCTTCCAGCTTTCCGTTTAAATCGCGCTCGACAAGATTGCTGCAAAGCCTTCCGCTGTCAACGTCCGTCACCCATTCCAGAACGCAGTTCCAGCTTGTGTGGAACATTAAACCGTCCTTTAAATTGTTGGCGAACATATACTTGTGCAGAACGCCCGTTTGCCTTAGTGATACGAATTTTTTAAGTCCGCTTTCCAGAAGATAGCGCTCGGCTTTAAGCTTGTAAAGGGAGTAGTAGTCGTAATCGCTTGAAATTATCGGGTCGCCCACGCGTCCCCAAACGTGAGGGTAACTTCTGTTGCCGTACATAGCAACGGTTGCAACGTGTACGAAACCTATTTCGTCAGCCCTGCC
Source organism: uncultured Clostridia bacterium (assembly GCA_947175515.1). Taxonomy (GTDB): domain Bacteria; phylum Bacillota; class Clostridia; order Christensenellales; family Borkfalkiaceae; genus Coproplasma. Next base: position 17,500 of record CAMWNA010000019.1, read on the forward strand.
GCTTTTAAGCACTGCGTCTACTAAGTTTTTAGTTCCTACAAAGTTGCTTAAATACGTCCCTTTCGGGTCGTGGTCGGACTTCGGCGGAATTATGGAAGCGCAGTTAATAAGGTAATTGCAGCCTTCTATAAGCTTTTCGCAGTCCTCGTAACGCGCAATGTTGCCATTAAAGCACGTTACGCGCTTGCCGCCCTTTTTAATAAGCTTTTTAACGAACTTAGGTACGTGCTTTTCTTCCTCGTAGATAATGCACTTTATTTCAAAATTTTTCGGCGAGGCAATCAGGCTGTTTAAAACTTCGCCGCCCATTGCGCCAGTTACGCCGGTCAATGCAATTTTAACCATATCTTTCGTAAAAAAATATACCTCTTTTCACAATTTTATCATAATAGCTCTATTATGTCAATCGTTGAAAAAGGTATAAAGACAAGCCTAAACGGCAATAAAATGCAGGGAGGTAAATTATGGCAGAAATTACGGCTAAGGAATTAGAACTCATTTCCGACGTATTAACTTATGAAGGGCTTGTCTGTAAAAAGGCGAGGGCGTACTCCAAGACGTTGACGGACGTTGACCTTGCGCAGACTATGACTAAGATTGCAGACGAACACGAACAGCGTTATAACGCGCTTTTAAGCTTGATAGGAGGCTAAAAATGAAACTCACGAAAATGGATTGCACACTCAACGAAAAGGATACCCTGCAGGATATGCTCGACGCGGAAAAACAGCTTATGTCAATGTATACCACGGCGCTGTTTGAAGGCAGCACCAAATCTATAAGGAAAAGCTTTTCCACTAATCTTTTGGGCGTTGCGGAAAACCAGTATTGCATTTTCAACCAGATGCAGTCACGCGGCTACTACGAACCCCAGCCTGCTAAAAAGCCTATGATAGACGCTGCTAACGATACTTTCAAAAAACAGAAAAACAGTTTGAAAGCCAGCGGCTGAAAATAATCAAATAAGAAAAATCCGTCTGTGCAAAGCTTGCGCAGACGGATTTTTCAGGTCGTTTTTATTATAGCATAACTAAATATTCAACAGCTTTTCAATCAGCTTATAGCCGTCCGCAACGTATTCGCCCGTTTTAGCGGCTTCGTCCTCGGTATAACGCGTTGCGCCGTTACCAAGCTTTTTATTACTCGTATACAGAAGATACGGCACGGGGTCGGAGGTATGCGTTTTAATAGCGCAGGGTGTAGGGTGGTCAGGGCAGACCAGTACGGCGAACTCCTCGTTTGCAGCGGTAAGCCCGTCAACCAAGGTTTTAATAACCTTCGTATCAATTTGCTCTATAGAATAAACCTTGTGTTTAAAGTCCGCGTGATGTCCGCATTCGTCGGGCGCTTCCATATGAATGTACACAAAGTCCAATCCGTTTAAAAGCTCGCGTACGGCAGCTTTAGCCTTGCCCTCGAAGTCGGTGTTATAATCGCCCGTCGCGCCGTCGACTTCGATAATTTTCATGTCCGCAAGCATTCCTATGCCGCGTACAAGGTCCACCGCGGAAATTATTCCGCCTTTAAGCTTGCGTTCGCTTTCAAACTCCGCAAGCGTGGGCTTGGTTCCGGCGCCCCAAAGCCATATGCTGTTGGCAGGCTTTTTTCCTTCCGCCTTGCGCTTCAAGTTAACGGGATGTTCTTTTAAAAGGTCGTAACTCTTTTTCATCATCGCAAGGTATCCGGCGGCGTGCCCGCCCTTGGGCAAATGTCCGGTTACGGGCTTGTCAGAAATATCGTGCGGCGGAGTAAATTCGCATACGTTTTCGCCATTCGCTTCCACCAAGCAATGCCTGTATGAAATTCCTGCATACAGCTTGAATTTATCACTGTCCAAATGGCTTTTAAGGTACTTTATCAGCTCGTTTGCTTCCTCGGTGGAAATATCCCCTGCCGAGTAGTCTTCCATAATTTTTTCGTCATATGCGCCGCCCTCAGAAAGGGTAACGAGGTTGCACCTCAGCGTAAGGTCTGTATCATTAAGCGTTATACCCATTGCTACGGCTTCCAAAGGTGACCGCCCCGTGTAGTATTTTAGCGGATTGAAGCCTAAAACCGACATGTTCGCAACGTCGCTCCCAGGTTTAAGTCCGTCGGGCACGGTCTTACAAAGTCCTATTTCGGAAACCGGCGCAAGCTTATCGAGATTGTGCGTTTTCGCCGCTTCAAGGCAGGTCTTGCCTCCTAACGCGTCAATCTTCCAATCTGCCATTCCGTCGCCTAACACGACAACGTATTTCATAAAATTCTCCTTTAATTCAAGTCCCAGTCAATCGGCTTTTTGCCGTGCGCAATAAGGTATGCGTTGGTTTTGGAAAAATGCTTGCACCCGAAAAATCCGTTATACGCGGAAAGGGGAGAAGGGTGCGCGCACTGCAATATAAGGTGCTTTTCGGTATCTATAAGTGGCGCCTTGCTCCGCGCGTTGCCGCCCCACAAAATAAACACCGTGTTTTCCGTCTTGTCTGAAACGGTTTTGATAACGCTGTCGGTAAACCACGCCCAGCCGCATTTTGAATGTGAGTTCGCCATATGCTCGCGTACGGTCAAAGTGGTGTTCAGTAAAAGCACGCCGCTTTCCGCCCACTTGGTCAAATCGCCGCAGTTCGGCTCCTTGATATTCAAATCGCTCTCTATCTCTTTATAAATATTCACAAGCGACGGAGGGAGTGCAACGCCTTCTTTAACGGAAAAGCACAGTCCGTGCGCTTGTCTCGGCTCATGGTAAGGGTCCTGCCCCAGAATAACCGCCTTAACTTCGGAAAGCGGTGTATAGCGGAAGCAGTTAAATAAGTCGTACATATCAGGGTACACAACGTGTTCGGAGTACTCTTTTTTCAAAAATTCGCGTATTTTTTGGTATCTTTCGTCGCTGAAAAGGGGTGCAAGCGCCTCGTCCCAGCCTCCTCCTAAAGGTTTCATAAGCTGTTCAAAACTCCTAAGTATTTTTTACATTCTTCTTTAGCGCCGTCAAGGTCGTGCTCTAAATAGTTTCCGCATTCCTCGCGTTTGTTTCCGGGAATTTCCGTAAAGGCTTCCGCTAAGGCAAAGCTTTGCTTTAAAAGCTGTAGAACCTTCGCATAGCTTAGCTTTACCGTGCAAAGGTAGAACCCCGTTCTGCAACCCATAGGTCCGAAGTAAATTATGCAGTCTTTTTTATCGGAATTGCGAAGAATAGTTGCAAGCAAATGCTCAACAGTGTGCAAAGCCTTTGGGGTTATAAAATCGCCGGCGTTCGGCTTTTTAAACCGCAAATCCCACGTGGTTACGCCGTGCGCCGTTCCGCACTCGTGCAGCCCGACTTGAAGGGTATCGTGGTTTTTCGAAAACGAAGGTATCTTTTCCATAAATCACCCTGTCACTTTAACTATGTTGTCAAGCTCGCGGTTAAGCGTTTTAAAGCACAGTGAAAGGTTTTCAAGGTACTGCTCGGTCGTGCTGCCGCTGCCTGCCAAATCGGAAATAATTTTAAAGGAGTAAAGGGGTATGCCGGCATGCATACACGCCTGCGCAATACCGCCGCACTCCATATCGCGTATTTCCGTCCCGAGGACTTTGGTAATAAGCTTAAAATCGTTCTTATCGTCGTTGAACCTGTCGGCGGTGGCAAGCTTTTTCAAAGGATAGCAGGAGGGCGCTTTAAGCGGAAGAAAGTTTTCTTCGCATTCGTCAAGCGTGCCTATTTTCGTGCCGTTAAGCTGCGTTAAATCGAAGTCGTACTGCACGACCTCTGAAATCGAATAAATTTCCCCAACCTTCATTTTGCCGTTAAGTCCGCCTGCAACGCCGATATTTATAATAACTTCGGCTTTTAGTTTATCAATTGCAATCTGTGCGCCGCACGCCGCGTTTACCTTGCCGACGCCGCTTACCAAAACGGCTGTTTTTTCTCCGAAAAGTCTGCCTTTGTAAACCTTTCGTCCGCTTATAACCTTTTCATCTAAGGAAGTCATTTTCGCAACTATCGGCGCGGCTTCCTTATTCATCGCTATCACAAAACATTTCATAGCTTAATTATACCAAACACACCCGTAAATAGCAACTTAATAGTATAAAAAAGCCTGCGGAGCAACCTAAGTTCCTGCAGGAGTTTTTTGAAAGTTCAAATTGAAAATATGGCAAGGTTTAAATCCTTGCCATATCTGAGCCTAAATTTATAAACCGTTTTTTGAAATAAAGCGAGCGAAAAGCTATAACCATACAGCCCAGTCACCGTATTCAAACTTACCTGAACCGTGGCGAAGCTTGCCTTGCGCTTTCAATTCACGGAACGCGTTGCGCATTCTTATCGCAATTTCGGGTTGAATATCCAACGAGTGGTGGGCAGGGAATAATTTTTTTGAGTGCAACGCTGCAACCCTTTCCAGCGACTGTAAATAAGCCTCGGGATCTGTGGACGGATAGTATGCAAACAACGTGTCCTTATAAATCAAATCTCCTGTAAATACATATCCGCGCTCAGCTTCCCAAAAACACATATGCCCAGGGGAATGTCCTGCGGTGTGCAGAACTTCAATTTTTCTTCCGCCTACGTCTATTGTTTCGCCGCCGCGCAAAATTTTTGTCGGTACTCCCTGAAACATTTCATATTTGCTCACGTCGTAACCTTCTGGTAAGTCGCAACGGTCAACCACCATATCGCGAATTGTCTGTGCGGAAAGAGGAAACTCACCGTTCAGCCAATTTAGTTCGGCCTCGTGCGCATAGAAATCCGGAAAATATTTATGTCCCCCGATATGATCCCAGTGTATGTGGGTTGCAACGGCGGTAACGGGCTTATCCGTCAGCTTACGTACTTGTTCGCAGATGTTGCAAATACCGAGTCCCGTATCAATCAAAAGGCACCGCTCAGTCCCTATTAAAAGGTAGCAATGCGTTTCCTCCCAATGGCGGTATTCGCTTATAATGTAAGTTGTATCGTCAATTTTATCAACCGTAAACCAATCTTTCATATTATTGCTTCGCATAAAGTATTATCGTTATTACACAGGTCTTAAATTTTTATTTAATCTGTCCGCAATCCAAGCAAGCCGCTTTTGCTTTCCTGCGTTCGTCTTTGCGTCGAAATACGCACGCGCGTAAGTTTTCTTTACCGACTGTGGCATAGCCTGAAAATTAGTATAGGCAGGCTCAAATTCTTTAAGCAGTTCGGAAAGAATCGAAACCGCTTCATCTCCAAGCGTCATTAAATCAACCGCGTCCCACTGACCGTTATTTTGGGCTTCCTTGATTTTCTCTCTGCCAAAATCAGTCATAAGTCCGCGTTCTTCAAGGCTCTTTACAAGCGCTTTATTTTTATCCGACCATTTGCTGTTCGCTCTGCGCTCGGCAAAATATTTTTTGTAAGTATTATCGTCAACTTTCTGCATTTGTCCGTCTATCCAGCCGAAACATAGGGCTTCTTCCAACGCTTCGTCTGCTTTTATGGTTTTCGGACCGCCGCTTTTTCCGAATAAAAGCCACACGCCATCGCTTGACTGACAGTTTTCATAAAGCCATTTTCTGAATTCTTCCCTGCCTGAAAATGTAAGTACGTTAGTCATATTTTCCTCTTTGCAAACTTCATTTATATGTTCAAATAATTTTACGGGCGTTGCGGAAATTTCTTTTGATGAATACCCTTCGGCGCAGACGGTGCATAGCAAATTTTTGTTTTGAAAAACTAAGGCGCTAAGTCCGCAGGCGACTTTTTCACCTTCGTAAAACAAACTGCCGCCTAAGTATTCCAAACGCTTTAAATCTCGTATAAGCGTTCCGCCGGTAAGCTTTATAAAAGCTTCCTTAGCCGTCCAGTTTTTATAAAAAGCGGTAAGGTCATTCTTGATTTCCTGCCGCTCGCGCTCGGTAAAGTTTAATAGAACCGAGCTGATTTTGCGCTGCTTAATTTCTTCGGCGTCCGCTCCGACGGGCTTGTCGCATAAAGCAATTACCGCGCTGTTTCCGCTATGGGACAAAGAAAAGTGGAGGGGTGCGTCCTCGATATAAGGCTTTCCGTTTGCCGTGCGTTTAATTTCAAATTTTGCGCCGAGCCTTTCGGTAAGCAGGATTTCAAGCTTTTCATAAACGGACTTGTTTTCCGTCAAAAATATTTCCAGCATAATGTTTAATAAAAAAAGCCGCGTATTTAAATTTATAATAATCGCGGCGAATCCGTTACGGAAAGAAATTTTTTAATAGTTTTTACAGCATTAACGATTCAACGTATTCAATCTGCGCCTTGTTTGCAAGGTTTTTGGTGAACGCGCACGCGCTTCCTGCAGCCGTAGCAAAGTTTAAAGCCGAAAAATAGTTGCCTGACTTCAAATATTCGTGTATAAAACCTGCAATCATGGAATCGCCGGCTCCGACAGAGTTTACAAGCTGTCCGCGCGCCGCACGCACGTAAATTGCCTGTCTGCTTTCCGTGACCATTGCCGCGCCTGCGTTGCCCATTGAAACTATTACGTTTTTTGCTCCCCATTCCTGCAGCTTTCTTGCACAGGCGTAAATGCCTTCCACGTCGGGCATAGTCGTAAGCGAAAATATTTCGCACAGCTCGTAAATATTGGGTTTAATCAGAAACGGCTTGTATTTCAGCGTTTCCGTCAATAGCTTTCCGCATGCGTCCACTACGAGGTTGATTCCCTGAATGTTTTTCAGCCTCTTAAAAAGATTGGCGTAAGTTTCTTCGCCGAGGGAGGAGGGCACGCTTCCGCAAACTATAAGCCAGTCGCCCTCTTTTAAAAGCTTTTTCAGTTTGCGCACAAGCTTGTTTACGTCGTTTTCGCAAACCTCGGCACCCGTGCCGTTTATGTCGGTTTCCGTGTTGCTTTTAATTTTTACGTTAATTCGGCTTTGACCGGCAACTTCTATAAAATCGTGGTTAAGCCCAAGCTCGGTAACCTTGTCGGAAATGGCTTTGCCGGTAAACCCCGCAACGAAGCCCAAAGCAAGCGTTTCGTCGCCGAGCTCCTTTAAAGCGAGGGAAACGTTCAAGCCCTTTCCGCCTACGGCAAGCCTTTCGCCGGCAGTGCGGTTGACCATTCCGCTTTTAATGTTATTCACTTGTACGTAATAATCCAGCGAGGGATTAAACGTTACCGTGTAAATCATACACTAACTTTAAAGCATTTGCGAAAATTTGTCAATAAAAAACAAAAATATACGCTTGATTTTTTTATGCCTCTAAGGTTATAATTATTATGTAGGTGAAACCGTCGGCAATCACACTGAAAATTTATAAACTATATTTCGGGCGAGTTTCAGATTCGATTGCGGGCAAAGAATAGGAAAAGCATACCAAAGGCTCGGCTTTGTAAAAACGGAACTTTAAATTTAAACGCAGAATCAAAAGATTCTAAAGTCGTAGCTTTCCGTCCCAACAGGGCGGCAAGCTTGGCTTGCGCAGCTTAAACTAAGCTGTCCGTCGCCTGCCGCTCACCGTTGGCGGCATAAGCGGCGCTATCTAAACGGTTAACTTATTATCGCGGCTTACCGCACGCGTTAATTCGTATTCAGCGGTATGCCTTTGCAAAAGCCCGTTCGTCGGCGTTTGCAAAGTAAGCTAAACGGCGGAATAAGTATGTAGAAAGCTTTGCCTGACCCCGTAAGACTAGGGTGCAAGTCCCTACTCGTCCACCACTGCGGGGGTATACGCACACCCCGCCGATAAAGAAATCGCATTTGCGGTTTCTTTTTCTTTTGCGCTGTTTTCGGTTTTTCCGTCCGTGCCACCGTTTCCGTCGGGATAGTCGGGGAATATCAGATTTAACAGCAATTCGTCTTTCTGCCCGCCTTTTAAGTGGAATATGACTTTCATTTTATCGTCGTACAAAAGCACCCTATAAATAAACGTGTCGATTAGGTCTTTGCGGTTTTTGGTCTTTGAGTAGTCCAGCGTTCTGAAATGTAACAGCCATTTGCGAATATCCGCATAGCTGTAATTGATTTGTAACGCCTTTTCGCTCTCTATGGTGTCGTTCAGCTCCTTGTTCTCGCGTTCCAGCTTTTCGATTTGCGCTAAAATCGTGTCGGCAATTTTGCCCAGCATTAACGCTTGCATAAGGTTGTTTATCGCCTTTTGATTTTCCGCAACTGCGCTTTCAAGCCGTTTTATCTCGCTGTCGTTGCGTTCGGCTTGTATCAGCAAGTAGGTTTCGGCGGCAAGCATATCTATAAATTCGTCGGTCAAAACGCCGTGCGGGTTTTGCTCCGTTCCGTCGCCCGTTAAGGCGGTAATAATTTCGTCCTCAATAAACTGCTTGCGGACTGTCCGTTTGTCGCATACGCCTTTTGTCGCGCCTACACACTTGTAATAGTGGTGTATTTTGCCGCTTTTGCTCGTCGAGCTTATACCCGTCATTTTATGCCCGCATTTTCCGCATATCAATTTTTCGGATAAAAGATATTCGACTTTCGCTTTGCCGCGAGAGGGCGCGGCGGCGTATCTTTCTAATACCTTTTGCACCTCGTCAAAAAGCCCGTCGTCGATAATGCGCGGTATGCCGCCGTCGATTTCCTCGCCGTGATATATGTACTTGCCTAAATATCTGCGATTTGAAAAAATGCTGTGAAAGCTGTTTTTATTCCATTTTGCGCCCTTTGTGGTCTTAATATCGCGCTCGTTCAGATAACGCGCTATTTCGGCGTAATTGTAGCCGCTGGCAAGCATTTCAAACATTTTGCGGACTATTGGCGCGGTGTCCTCATTAATAACGTAATTTTTTTGTTCGTCTATCTTGTAGCCGAGAGGAACAAGCCCGCCGAAAAATTTGCATTTCGAGGCAGATATAGCAATACCGCGCTTTATCTTTTGGGACAGCTCCGCGCTGTAATATTCCGCCATACTTTCCAAAACGCCCTCAACCAAAATACCGCTGGCGTCGTCCGTGATATTCTCTTTTGCCGACAACACGCGCACGCCGTTCTTTTTCAGCTTTGCTTTGTACGTTGCGCTGTCGTAGCGGTTACGGGCGAAACGGTCTAACTGATAGACTATGACATACTGAAAGCCTTTGCGCTTGCTGTCCTCTATCATTTGCAGAAAGTCGGGGCGTTTGTCCGTCGTTCCCGTCAATGCGCGGTCTATGTATTCGTGTACTATGCGCAAGTCGTTACGCTGTGCAAAAGCGTAGCACTCTGCCAACTGCCCCTCAATAGACTGCTCGTTCTGACTGTGTGAACTGAAACGGGCGTAAATAACTGCGTTTTTCATTGTCTGCTCCTTTGCGCGGTCTTGGTCGGACTGCGGCTTAAAAAATTTTGTGTTCGCTTTGGTGCTTACCGTCTTAACCAG
>CAMWNA010000020.1 GCA_947175515.1 uncultured Clostridia bacterium
GTTTTAAATATCTCAGAAAAATTCTTCGTATGAAATATCAAAAAATTTTACTATTGAAATTATTGCAGTTATGTTCAGCTCGGTATTGCAGTTTTTCCAATCGGAAACCGTCCGCCGAATAGCCCGACTGTTTGCCAAGTTCGCTTTGGGAAAACTTCTTGCTTATCCGCAATGCTTTTATTACTTCTCCGACTTTGTTTACAAAATACTCATTTACTTGCGTATTTTTAATTCTATTTCGTGAACTACGGTTTCCATTTTAATGTCAAGGGCGCAGCAAATTCTGTAAAGCGTTTCCAATGTAGGCTTGCGTGTTCCGCGCTCTATTGCGCTCAAATGCGTTCTGTCTATATCAGCAAGTCCGCTCAAAACTTCCTGCGATAAGCCTTTACGCTTTCTGAATTCCGCAATTACTTCTCCGACAATTTTACTGTCAAGTGTAGGGTTAAACATTTCTTATTCCTTAACGCTTTATTGCAATAATGATAACTTATTTTATTTAATTTTTTGAATACATAAGTTGGCAAAAAAATAATCTGTGCTATAATGCAATTACGATGGAAAAATATAAAAATAGAAACAGGTTAAGCGCGGAATACTTACTTGCCGCAATGAAAGAAAAGGATATAACCGCGGAAGAGGTTGCGGCAGAACTGAATATAATATTGGAAGATTACTTCATGGGCTCGGTAACGCTAAACGGCGAAAGCATAAAGATAACGTTTTTGAACGGGCAAAGCTTTTGCCTGACGGTAAAAAAAGCGTAAACCTAAAACGATTAACTAACACACACTTAAGAAAAATGAAGAGGAGCCGAGGGGCGCGTGCTTGTGCACGCGCCCCCTTGTTCTGTAAACGGATATTAAGTTTATTTGTTTGGATGTTCGCGGTTTACAAAAACCGCCAAATTCAACGCGCATTTCCCTTAAATTTTGCATTGCAGTAATTTATAATTTCATTTGCCTGTTTCTCGGTTAGCTCGCTTGCCCATTTTACGGGAGTAAGCGGAGCTTCGCTTCTCAGGCTGAAATAGTAAAACCTTGCCGTTTTGTTGCGGTGAGTATCGTTCCATTTATCAAACAGCTCACCGTTGATATGGCTTTCAAGTCGGCAGTTTATAAATTCGCACTTGCCGAAGTCGCGCCACGGTCTTGCAAGGTAAACGGAATTTTTTGCCGCGCCGCCGCTTTTGAAAGCGCATTCATAAAATACGTAGCCGCGGCTCCTTGCCAAGCTGTGCGCAGGTGCGGCAACAAAGCCCGTTCCGCGGGCTTCGGGAAGAGAAATGAATTGGCAGCCGATAAAGTACGCTTCGGCGCAGCCGAAAACGTAGTCTACGGTGCCGTAAATTCTGCAATTCTTGAAAAGCTGTACAAGGTTACCTTCCAAGCAAAGCTCGTCTTTGGAGATAAAACCGGCATAATAGGTTTTATCTTCGGTCAAGCCGGAATAGCGGATAACCAAATCGTCGGGGAAGGGCGCAGTGAAAAGCGTGTCCTGCGTGGACTTCAAATCAACGTTTTCGGCAATAAATCCGTCGGCGTTGACGGAAAGCGCCACGCACTGCCCTTTAACCTCCGGCTGAGTGTTGGAATTTTCCACCGTCAGGTTTTCGATTTTTACTCTCTTGCCCGTGACGCAAAGCGTATACGTGCGGAAGGTGTTGTATTCCCTGCCGTCCGCATGAGGTTTTTTTGCGTAATCGTCAAAGGTTATAACTGTTTTTTCGCGGTTTTCGCCGATAATTGTAATATCGTCCGCCGTAATTTTGATTTTCTGCCTGTAAATTCCGTTGCTTAAACGCACGGTTGCAGGTCCTTTTAATGCGTTAACCGCGCTTTGAACGTCGTCCGCAGGCGTAAGATACATAGTCTTCATTGCCGCTCCTTGTTTCAGTATGTATTGTAGCATAATTTTTTTCGTGAAACAATAAAAAAACTATTGATTTTTATATTTGACTATGTTATAATGGTTAAGCTAAATGTAAAAATGTAACATTATGCATATGTAAAAAATGTACGAACAGTAAAGTTATGCGTAAAAACGGTTCAAGATTAATATCATTCAGGCAATATTGCCTTACCGATTTGTTTCTGTTCGCGGTGATATTAATCGCGTTCGAGCTTTTACTGCATTATGCGTTAAAGGCTTTCGGCGCTTCCGCGGTGTTCATATTCTCGCCGCTGTTGCCGATTGTACTGTTGGTAATGATGCGGTGGGGTTGGCCTGCGGTGTTCTACGCCGTGTTTGACGGACTTCTGTACTGTCTGCTGAACCTTAAAACGCAAGGCTTTGATAACAGCTTTTTCGCTATATATATTATAGGAAACGCGGCGGTAATGGTTTTGCTGCTTATGACTAAGTTTATGGGCATGAAGAAAATCGCGGGTAAATGGTATTTTTCACTACTGTTCACCGTTGCCGGCTGGCTGGCGATAGTGCTAGGCAGGGCAATCGTTGCGGCGTGCTTCGGCAAAAGCTTCGTGGGCGTTATCCTGAATCAGTTCACCGAGCCGATGTCTTTGGCGCTCGGCATAGTCATAATTTTGGTAATGCGCAGGCTTGACGGAATGTTCGAAGGGCAGAAAGGCTATCTTTTACGGTTGGAAGCAGAGCGCAAGGAAAAGATGCGGCGCGATACTTACGGCGACGAGCCTATTGAAATTGATGAAGAAAGTCTTGCCGCTTTAAAGAAGAAAGACGACGATTTATATTAATTCACGGTAATTTGCGGATTTCCGCTTTTACAATAAATTGCTTTTATAGTGATATGGAGGAAATTTTCAATGTTCAAACTCAAATATGACGATTTCCTTATCTACGACGAGGCGACGGGTACTTACAGTATGTCGCCCGAACAGCAGGTAAGGGACGAAACTGAGCGGAACAGATGGAAAAGCACGGGACTGACCATTCTGAAAGACTGGCGCCTTTACCTTATGCTCGTACCCATGATTTTAGTGTACCTTCTCTGGAAGTACCTGCCCATGACAGAGCTGTTGGCGGCATTCAAGTACGGTAACTATGAAGATTCTGCAGACCGCGCTTGGGTCGGTTTTAACAACTTCAAGACGATTTTTGTCGGGGACCGTGCTTCAGAATTCTGGATGGCGTTCAGGAACACGTTTGTAATCGCGTTCTACGGATTGCTGTTCGGTTTCCCTCTGCCGATAATTCTGGCGCTTTTCTTCAACGAAGTGCGCTCGAACATCGCAAGATCAATTATGCAGGTTTGCGTGTACTTGCCTAAGTTTATTTCAACGGTTATTGTAACCTCCCTGACGCTTGTGTTGTTCAGCGGCAAGCAGAGCGGCGATATTGGTATTATATCCAAATTCCTCGGCGCTATTTCGGGTTCGGATACTCTGCACAACAGGCTTGATAACGGTTTGGTTTACTCGCTTGAGTATTTCCGTTCCATATATATAATCACTGACATATGGGAACATGCCGGTTACGATTCGATAGTATTCTTCGCAGCGGTAATCGCGGTATCCCCGACGTCTTATGAGGCGGCGCAGATTGACGGCGCGGGTAAAATGGCGCAAATGCGATACGTCGTTATTCCCAGCATTCTTTCGACCGTCGTCATAATGCTTATTATGAAAATCGGCGGACTGCTTTCCGTAGGCTACGAAAAACTGTATTTGTTGTGCCCCAGCCAAGGCGTCGGCAACTATCAGGTTGCAGAAGTTGTGTCAACTTGGTCCAACAGGCTCGGCGGCGATAACGAGTTGACAGCATACGGTATTGCGGGCGAAATGACCAACAACCTCATCGGTATGATTCTGGTTATCGGCTCCAACACGATAGCGAGAAAAGCATCCGACGTGTCGCTGTATTAATTAGGGAGGACGAAAGACAATGAAAAGAAAAATGGAAGTCAGCGAGCTGATATTCAAAATCATCGCTTACGTTCTTCTGATAATCTTTGCAGCTATGTGTGTATACCCTCTTTTATACGCGCTTAGTTCGACGTTCAGTTCGTTTGATGCGGTTAGGAATTCAAAGGTAATTCTTTGGCCCGTAGGTTTCCAGATAGAATCCTTTAAACAGGTATTTATGGATAACCAATTTTGGGTAAACTACTCGAATACGTTGTTCGTAACGTTTTTAGGTACAATTTGGTGCTTGGTATACTCCATACTCGGCGCGTACGCGCTTTCGAAGAAACGCCTTCTCGGCAGACACGGTTTCAACTTCTTCCTCGTATTCACCATGTGGTTTTCTGCAGGCGTTATTCCTCAGTATCTCAACTATCAGAAGACGGGACAGATTCTGGCAAGCATCGTCGGCGGAAGCAGTATGTTTGATATCGACCTTAAATGGCTTATCGTGCTTGCAATGGGTATGAACGCAACCAACATAATTCTTCTTCGTAACTCATTTGAGGGCGTGCCCTCCGAAATCGAGGAAGCGGCTAGAATTGACGGCGCAACCGAATTGCAGATACTTACTAAAGTATATATCCCAATGAGCAAGGCAACTATTGCAACCGTTGCGCTGTTCTTTGGAATTTCCCGTTGGAATGGCTACTTCTGGGCGTACAGAGTGCTGGGTACTCAGCAGCAGTATTCGTGGCCCGTACAGGTCTATATGCGAGACTTCATTAATAAGAACACTAATCTGACGTTGCAGATAGATGAAAATCCTGACGTTTCAGATATAGGTAAAGCTACTTCTATGGTTTACGCGATGGTCGTTCTTGCGATGGTGCCTATTCTCGTTATTTATCCCTTTATTCAGAAGTATTTTGCTAAGGGCGTGAATATGGGCGGCGTAAAAGAATAATTAAATTAAGGTTTTGCTTCGCGGTGGTTGTGCCGCGGATTGAAATAAAAAATAAGGAGAGAAATAATGAACAAATCAAAAAAGATTGCCGTTGCGGCGGTTTCCGTAGTGATGGCAGGAACCATGGTTTTTTCACTTGCCGGATGTAAAAAACCGTCACAGCAAAATAGTGGCCAGCGTGTACTGAATGTAAAGCTTGATGAAAACGGAAAGCTTACTTGGACTGAGGGAACTAACCTTAACATTTCGGTAGGACATAATGCAGCTAAACTCGGCGCGGCTTACAATTCAGAAAACATTAGCTTGCTTACCGAGTATCTCGGCGGTACGACCGCGGCACAGCTTTACGGCAACAGCTATGCGGCAGGACAGTTTAAGCCGGCATGGGCGGCGCTTGCAAATCAGCTTGATGTAAATTTCACTGATAAGTATACGGGTAAAAGCTCAGATGACCAGCTTAGTGAAATTAAGAAATTAGAAGGCGGTCTTTCCAGCGTTGATATATTCACGTCCTCGGCGCAGGATCTTAACAATGAAGCTAGTATTGACAGTGAAGCGGTTCTTGACTTAACCAAGTATCTCGACTATATGCCTAACTACAAGGCGTTCCTTGAATCAAGCGCCACTACCAAGCTTTCATTAACAGCAGATACGAATGGCTCGATGTATCTCGCGCCTTACTTTGACGGTAACGACGATATTGAAAAATACGTCCTTATAAGAAAAGATCTGGTTGAAAAACTTCTCAACGTGACGGGTGACATTGCCGGCACTGTAACCTTCAAGGCGCAGGCTGTTGCAAAGAAGTCGATTTCCGGCACAAGCAACGGTGAATCTTCGTCCATAACTTCATTTATGGGCACTGAAGGTCATTGGGAAATAGACGTAACCGACCCTTCGGTTCTTACCGGCACCCCCAGAAAGGGTAACGATAAGACGGAGGTTACCGATTCTTCTAAGACTATAAAAATTACCGTTGATTACGATAAAGCTCTTGCAGACGCGAAGAGTACGGCAGCAGACAGTATGGGTGCAATGCTTGTTGCTGCAGGTGTTGCTGAAGCAGACGTTGCGGCACAGACCAGCGGTAACATTATTGACATAATGAACCTCGCTATCAACAAAAAAGCGGGTAATGTCGACGGCAATACTCTGACTCAGCTTTTGAGAAGATACATTTCCGTAACCTATATCTACAATAACGAATCCTTCTACACGACGGGCGGCAGAAAGCTTGCTGATGTATTTAATAGCGCTTACGCTGCTTGGGACGTTGACCTTTATACCGCGCTCGGCAGATGCTTCGTAACTTCGGGTACGGCTCTCGGCAATGAAGTTAAGGATACGGCAAACTTGTTCCTTCTTACCGGTCGTCAGAGCAGAACAGACCGTTTCAATGATACGGTTGCAATGGCCGGTGAGTTGTACGGCGTACGCGGACTTGAATCCAGATACCAGTATGCTTATATCAAAGCTGACGGCACCATCGTTGACGCACGTACCAAGGAAGAGACATTTGACGCAGTCAATAAGATGAACGCGCTTACCAAGGAAGGTCTGTATGCTCCGCTCATTTCCAGTGTGACGGTTGACGGCGGTAAAACTTCTTACAGCTACGGAAACACTGGTGTTCAGGCGCTTACTCTTCACGACTATGTGCAGACGCAGACGGCTTACGGACTTACCACTGCTCCCAACAGCCCCTATAACTTTGCGCCTATTCTTACTCCCGTTTCCAAATGGGATACGGACGACAACGGCAGCCATGAAACGATTATGAGATTTACCGAAAGCTGGCGTTCGGTTAAGACTACCGGTTTCGGTATTTCTTACAAGGGTGTTAAAGACAGTCCTGATAAGCTTTCGGCGGCGTTAGCGTTCGTTGACTATATGTTCTCTACCGACGGTCAGATTCTTATGACATACGGACCTCAGGCAACCGCTAACGACAATGGTAGCGTTGATGCTGCCAAAACGGCCGGTAACGGTTTCTGGTATGCAAACGAGCAGACGTCAATCTCTCCCTCAGCAGTAGCAAATAAAATTGCCGACGCAACTAATTACGCTCCTGCTCAGTGGGAAGTGAAGGATGATAAGGATACCGACAATAAGAAGTTCAGTGAAAAGTACTTCGTTTATAATGATAAGGTTTACACCGGAACTTTCTATAACGGCAGACAGATTCCTACCATGACGGCAAGTTCAAAGGCAATGTTTCTCAACAAAAACGTGGGTAATAATTCATTCACTAACTATGCTCGTTACATTATAGGAACCACTCTTCCCATAGGCAACAAGGACCAAGGCTTTGAATATCAGTGCACGGCTGACTGCGGACTTGACGGAGCGGATATAGTTGCAATTGCACTTAATAACGGCACTATCAAACACCCCGTTCAGCAGACCCCTCACTTGGCAACAAATGAGCTCAGCGATTGGTACACTCTCGTTCCTGTAACCCTGTCTTATGATTCGGATATTCTAACAGTACTTAAGGGTACGAGTGAAAATCTTATTACAGGTATGGATAAAGACGGAAAGCATTTGTTCAAGAATGGTAGCAAAAGTACCGGTAACTTCTTCCACGACATAATGGCGTATGGACTCGGTTCAGGTCAAGTTATAACTGAAATCGCTTCGGATAACAAGATCATGCCGGCAGACGCTGCAGGATGTGTAACCTTCCTCAACAACGAAGGTAGATTGAATTATTTCAATACTGAAATGAACAAAGCATTCCAGACGCTCGTAGGTGTATACGTTAAAAACTAATTTATAGCTTGTAGTAATAATTAAAAATCGCTTATCCGCCCGCCTTCGGGCGGGCGGCAATAAGCAAATTTATTTGGGGAAATTGATATGAAAACTCAAATGAGATTCCAGAAAATACTTATGCTAGTAACATTAATTGTTGCAGCACTGAGTTTCGTTTACGCTCTTTCATTCTGTAGTGGAACGGTTTATCAGTACAGTACTCTTTATTTGCAGTCTTCGGGTAAAGAACGTGTACCTGGAGCGGCTGATTTATTCCTTGTTTCTCAGTATGACAATGGAATTTTAATTAATTTATCTATAGTATTTATCGTTGTTACGGTATTGCATTATATCGCAGCATCGCAGAAAAGGCGCAAATATTACGTTACCAACTACGTTGCCACGGGTATAGTGGTTGTGTATCAATTAGTTTTTGCAATATTACTTATCGTCTACGTCAGTGAAGTATTTTCGCTGTTTAACGCAATAGACAGGGTTGCGGCTGAGGCTGCTTATCTACGCGATGATTTCAAATATTCAACTATTAACTTCATAATGGGATACGTCCTTGTCGGGGTTGTAGTTTTGAATATGGTTGCTCTCGTGCTAAACCTTGTCTGGAAAATAAAGTTGATGCAGGGTGAAAAGAAGCTTCTTCAGGGCGCAAAGCTTGTTGCTTCCGTAGAAGGTGCGCTTGAATCACAACCCGAGGAGGTGGTTTAAATGGAAAAGAAAACCGTAAACCAGCAAATTGTCGCAGACGACATTCTCCGTTATAAAAGAAATAAGCTTGCGCAGTTGCTTGCAATTCTAGGCTTGGTATTCAATTGCCTGTATTTCTGCATTCTGTACGCAATTCCCGACGTTAATATGAGAAAAATAACTTTGGGAATTTCAGTTCTTTTAACCCTCGTTCTTATGCTCGTTATTTTCCTTTCGTCAGAGGGCGTAAAGGGCTACAACAAAAAATTCAGTATCGTTTTGCTTGTTGTTGCCGTATTTCAGATTTTGAGGATATTCTATTATCCTTTAAAAGGGCTTAAAAACGATACTCTCGTTGGAATAGGTTATTTCGGATATTATCCCACGAGCAGCGGTTTCTACTTTGCAATGATGCTTATATGGCTGGTTGCTTCCGCTGCGTGTCTCATTGCTGCCGCAGTATTGGGCTGGATATACGCCGCAAGGTTGGAAAAATTCCAGAAAAAGCTTAACAACGGCGAAATTTCCGTTGAAGCGGTATTAGCGCAGATGGATGAAGAAGACGCAAGCAAAGCTGCCGAAGCTTCTGCTGAACCTGCTGTAACTGCTGAGCAATCAACAGGGGAGGTGCAATAATGCCCGAAGTAAATATTCAACATTTAGAAAAGGTATACGACGGCAATGTTAAAGCCGTACACGATTTCAATCTTGATATTAAGGACGGCGAATTTATCGTTCTCGTAGGTCCCTCCGGTTGCGGTAAATCAACCACGCTCAGGATGGTTGCTGGACTTGAAGATATCACGAACGGCGACCTTATAATTGACGGCAAAAACTGTACCCGTCTTCCGCCTAAGGACAGAGATATTGCGATGGTTTTCCAGAACTACGCGCTATACGGGCATATGACTATTTATGAAAACATGGCTTTTTCGCTTACCCTCAGAAAGGAAAAGAAAGAAGTTATTCACAGAAAGGTTATGGCGGCGGCGGAAATTCTTGACTTAAAGTCGCAGCTCAATAAAAAGCCCAAGCAACTTTCCGGCGGTCAGCGTCAGCGTGTTGCAATGGGACGTGCAATCGTTCGTAATCCCAAGGTTTTCCTCTTTGACGAGCCGCTTTCAAACCTCGACGCAAAGCTGAGAGGTTCAATGAGAAGGGAATTGATACTTCTTCATCAGAAGCTCAATGCGACCATTATGTACGTTACCCACGACCAGACCGAAGCTTTGACGCTTGCCGACAGAATAGTCTGTATGTCAATGGGTCACATTCAGCAAATAGGTAAGCCCATAGAGCTGTACGAACAGCCTGCAAACACGTTTGTTGCAACGTTCATAGGACTTCCTCCCATGAATATGTTCGAAGGAACGATTGAAAAGGGAAATTTCAAGAACGAGCTGTTCACTTATCCTTTAAACGATAAGCAGAAGCAGATTCTTAAAGATTACGAAGGTAAAACCGTTATCCTCGGCGTGCGTCCCGAAAACGTAACGAGGACGGGAAACGTAAGCTTACATATTACCAACAACGAGAACTTGGGTATGAATACCCTCGTACACGGTAAGGTTGCAGGCGTTAAAAATATCGTTTGTAAATTTGCCGAATGGTGCAACTATAATATCGGTGACGAAATTAAAATCGGCTTCGACGAAGAAATGATGCACTTCTTTGAACTGCCCGAAGGCGATATGCCCGGCAAGGCGATAAGGTAAGGAGGGAGAAACGATGGAAGAAATGCAAAATGCAGTTGAATTGAATGATGTTCAGCCTTCCCCCGAAGTTGATAAGCCTTCAAAATTCAAGGCGTTTTTGGGTGGCGTTAAGGAATGGTTCAGGAAGTTCACCGTTAAATTAAAGCGCAGACCTATGAACATAGCGTTCTTCGTGCTTATAATTTCCTCGATAGTTTACCTGTGTTCGCTCGGCAATTTCTCGCAGACGGCATTGAATATCTACGTAAACTGGCTGGGATTAAGCGTTTTTGTTAACACGCTTTTCTGTATACTTTCGCTGTTGCTTTTTATGAACTCTTTCCCCAAGCGTTCCAAAAAGCCCAAAATCGTAATGCTTGTGCTGTTGTTCCTGTTCATTGCGGCAATGATTGCGTTTGATATAGTGTTCTACATAAATATCAACAATGCATATACGGCTGACCTTAATTCGGGAGTTATGACTCCGGAAATTCAGGCAAGACTTGACGAATACGTTCAGCCTGCACTCAGAAGCACTATTGCCCATATCGTGCTTGTAGGATTAGGAGCAATTCTCACTGCAACCTATCCTCTGTACGGTAAACTGATTAACAAAATCAACACTCGTAAGGTTATTGAATCTACCGAACTTAAAGAGGAAATCGATACCGAAGAGGACGTTTAATAAAAACTTTAAAATTTTAAACGATAATAGCCGGCAAAGTTTGCTTTGTCGGCTATTAAAACAAAAGGACGGATATGTCTAAAAAGAAGAAAAAATTTCAGGAAACCACGATAGAAGATTTCTACGACTTAAAAATTGATAAAGTCGACGAACTCGTGGCGGCGCTTAAAGGCGACGGAGAGGAAGATACGCAGGAGCTTTCTTTTAATATTTCCGACTGCACGGGCGAAAGCGCAGACGAAAATTTAACGCGCCGTGGCAAGCAAAAACAGTTCGATCCGTACAAGGTAGATAAATTTTCACGAATACCCGTCTGGATAAAGGCGCTTTTTGTTAAGTTTTGGTTCGCCGGCGTAGTGTGCTACTTTATTATGTTCGGGCTGAAAATAAACGACAGCCTTGACAGGCTCGTTCTTACAGGCGCCGTGCTGGGGCTAATCGTGGACGTACTCGTAAATCCGCTGTTCAGATATATGGAATCGGACAGAAAAGAATACAACGCGTATATGATGTTTCCTTTCCCCTTTAAAGCGTTCTGGACTTTCTTTACCAATCTCATTTACTACGTTTTAGTGCTTGTTTGCGTTAACTATTGCTATCTTGGCTTGAACGAACTGATAAACTATATAAAACACACTACTGATACGATACACGTAGGAGTCGAACCCCTGCTTTTCGGGGTGTTTACGGTTGCGTGCGATATGCTGTTTATAGGCATAAAAGACGGTATTGTGATACTTGTCAAAAAACTAAAGGATAAAAAGAAGGAAGGTGCGCTGAATGTTTAAAAAACTATTCGTTTCTTCGGTTTCGGCTTGCTTTGAATTAAAGAATAAAAACCCCTATTACAGCCCTGAAAGCTATGAGGTTACGCTAAACGGCAAGCTTTACGGCAGGTTTGACACGAACGTGTTTTCTATTTTCAATCTCACCCCCGACAGTCAGTATACCGTAAGTGCATGCGGTTCAGAGCTTACTTTTAATACTCTTGCGGAAACCGAGGCGGTTAATGTTAAATCACTCGGCGCGAAGGCCGACGGAAAATCAGACGATACCTACTTCGTGCAGATGGCAATAGACAGCTGCCCTCAAGGCGGCAGGGTACTGTTTGAGGAAGGCACTTACTTGGTCCGCCCGTTAGTTTTAAAAAGCGATATTACGGTTGAGCTTAAAAAGAATGCAACCATTCTCGGCGACACCTGTGAAGAAAACTATCCCTATATTCCGGCACGGGTATACAGGAACGGAAAAGAAGAAGTACTTGCAAGCTGGGAGGGCGAGCCTTTTGACTGCCATCAGTCGTTTATTTCGGCTTACAAGCAGAGCAATATAAAAATCGTGGGCGAGGGCGCTATAAACGGCAATGCGGATAATTCCACTTGGTGGGCAACACCTAAGGGCAGGAAGGTCGCGCGTCCGCGCAACGTATTTTTAAATAAATGCAAAAACGTGTATTTTCACGGCATAACCAGCAAAAATTCGGCAAGCTGGAATTTGCATCCTTTCTTTTCAAAAAACCTCGGCTTTTATGATGTAAGGGTACAGAACCCGTATACCGCGCCGAACACCGACGGGCTTGACCCCGAAAGCTGTGATAAGGTTGAAATTATCGGCTGTACCTTCAGTGTAGGCGACGACTGCTGCGCCATAAAGGCAGGCAAGCTTTATATGGGCAAAACTTATAAAACGCCGGCAAACCGCCACACCCTGCGCAACGACCTGTTTCAGGACGGACACGGCGCAATCGTTTTGGGCAGCGAAATGAGCGGCGGCGTTAAAAACCTTTCCGTAAGCCAGTGCGTGTTCAGACACACCGACAGAGGGCTTAGAATTAAATCGCGCCGCGGCAGGGGGAAGGACGCCGTTATAGACGGCGTAACGTTTGAAAACATTAAAATGGAAAACGTTATTACTCCGCTCGTCATAAATATGTACTATTTCTGCGACCCCGACGGACATACTGAATACGTGTGGTCACGCGATAAAAATATAAAGGTCGACGACGGCACACCGTATCTTGGCAGGTTTGCTTTCCGTAACATCGATTGCAGGGACTGCGAATGTATGGCAGGATATTTCGACGGTTTGGTAGAGCAGCCTATAAAAGAAATTGTCATAGAAGACGTAAGCTTTTCTTTTAAATCCGACGCAAAGGCTTACGAGCCGGCTATGCTGGAAAACGTTAAAGAGTATTGCCGAGCGGGGCTGTACGTTGACAACGTTGAACGGCTTGTGCTTAAAAACGTCACGTTTGACGGGGTAGACGGCGAAAAAATCATAAAGAAAAACCTCGGCGAAGTAGTCGGGGAATAAAAGGGGGAATTATGGATTATTCCGTAATCGACAGATATATTGACCGGCTTATGGCGGACACCACGCCCGATAAGCCCATATGGAATATCGAAAATATCAAGCACGGCAAGCCTGCGGCGTGGAACTATATAGACGGCTGTATGATGACCTCGCTATATTCCATCTACAGGCAGACGGGCAAAAAGAGCTATCTTGAATTTATTGATAAGTTCGTAGACTACTACGTTTCCGAGGACGGTTCGATCCGCGGCTACGAGCTTGAAACCTATAACGTTGACAACATAAACGAAGGCAGGGTGCTTTTCGATTTATACCGCGAAACAAAAAAAGAAAAATATAAAAAGGCGATAGAGCTTTTGTACTTCCAGCTAAAAACTCAGCCACGTACGGCGCTCGGTAACTTCTGGCACAAGAAAATCTATCCCGAACAGGTATGGCTCGACGGGCTGTATATGGCGCAGGTTTTCTATACGCGCTACGAAACGGAATTTAACGGCGGAAAAAATTATGCCGATATAGTAAAGCAGTTTCAAAACGTTTACGACAATATGTACGATAAGCAGAAGCGCCTTTACTATCACGGCTGGGATTATTCCAAAACGGCGTTCTGGGCCGACAAAAACACGGGGCTTTCAAAAAGCTTCTGGCTGCGTTCGGTGGGTTGGTATACGGTAGGACTTGTTGACGCGATAAGCTATTTTTCCGACGAGGCAAAAGAGTATAAGGCGCAGCTTATAAAAATTTTCAGGGATACAATCGAAGGACTTGAAAGATATATCGACCCCGATAAAAAAATGTTCTGGCAGGTCGTAGATATGGGCGGCAAAAAAGGCAACTATCTTGAAGCCTCCGGCAGCGCAATGATTGCTTACGCTATGATGAAGGGCGCGCGTTTAGGTTTTGTGGACAAAAAGTTCGCGCATCTCGGCGAGCAGGTGTTCAACGGTATTTGCAGGGAATATTTAACCGAAAAGGACGGCAAGCTTAATTTGGGCGGCATATGCCTTATGGCAGGGCTTGGACCCGAAAGCAACCGTAAACGCGACGGCACGTTTGAATACTATATTTCCGAACCCGTAGTGGAAAACGACGCAAAGGGTACGGGCCCGTTTGTTATGGCTTATACCGAAATAAAACAGCTTTAATATCAATTATAAATTTTAAGCGGCGGAGTGCAATTTTGCACTCCGCCGCAACAATATTTTTAAAAGGCAACTCAAACGTTACACTTTGTAAAGCGCGGTTCATTGTAATTTTTTGCGCCAAGCATTATAATAAAATAAAAAACGGAGGCACGGACAAATGACCACGGGCGAAAAAATAGCAAAATGCCGCAGGGAAGCGGGGCTTACCCAAACCGAGCTTGCCGAAAAACTCGGCGTGACGAGGCAGGCGGTTTCGCGTTGGGAGAGCGATTTTTCCTTTCCCGAAACGGATAAGCTTTTGAGTATGAGCAAGCTTTTCGGGTGCAGTGTCGACTGGCTTTTAAAGTACGACGAGGAAGAGCGCGGCGAAGCGTGTGCACCGCAGAAAAATTTTAATCTGTTCGCGTACTTAAAAAATTTCCACTACGAGTTCAAAAGTAAAAGAACGGTTTTCGGTATACCGCTCGTTCACGTCAATATCGGACGGGGCAGAACGGCAAAGGGCTTTTTTGCCGTCGGGTTTAAGTCCGTCGGCGTGTTCTCAGTCGGGCTTTTGTCCTTGGGGCTGTTCTCCTACGGCTTGCTTTCTTTGGGACTCTTGGCAATAGCGTGTTGCGGCTTAGGGTTCGTCAGCCTCGGCGCAGTTGCGCTCGGCATATTTTCCGCAGGCGGTTTGGCAGTCGGCGTAGTTGCCGTCGGCGGTGTTGCAATAGGATTGTTTGCTATCGGGGGTTGCGCTGTGGGCGGCTTTGCCTTCGGCGGTTACGCTTGCGGCAGTTATGCGGCTATCGGCGATATTGCGCGCGGCGGAATTGCGCTTGGCGGAAGCTCGGCCTCGGGCAGTAAGTTTTCCGCAACCGTGACGGAGTTCGAAGCGCGTAAGGGCGAAATATTTGCACGGCTCGATTCGTTGCCGTCCTCTTTGTCGCTTTTTATAAAGTGGTTTTAAGGTCTTTTTAACGGAATATTAAACGGCACTATAACCCTCGGCGATATAAAGCTATAAAAGTTAAGCGGCTGAGCGCATTTGCGTTCAGCCGCTTTAATTAGTTTTTACCGTATTCCGACGGGGCAACGCCGAAATATTTTTTGAACACGCGCGAAAAGTACAAGGGTTCGGAATATCCGCACGATTCTGCAATCTGAGAAACGGAATATGGGGAGTATTGGTTAGAAATTCTGCCTAGTATCAGCCCTCGCGCAAGCTGCATACGCTCGTTCAATAAAAATTCGTGCGGCGTAATTCCCGTTTCTTTTTTAAAAAGCTTTCTGATGTAATCGTAATTCAGCGGAAGCTTTTTCAGACCGTCGTCCAAGCTGTAGGTAACGTCGGAAACGTGGCTTAAAATCTCCGCTTTAACTGCCGCTACCGCGGGGGATATATTTTCGCCTTCTAAAAAAGCCGCCGCATACGCCACCAGCAAATCTCCCAGTGCCGCTAATATTAGCGCGCTACCCTGAGCTTTAAAATATTTTGCCGCTTTTGCCGCGGCGTCGGCAATTTCTCCGTTTTCGTCGGGAATGGCGGTCGCTTCCTTGAAAGGCAGTAAAGCTTTTTCAATAGTAATTTGAATACCGTTTCCCGTAAATTCGTATTGCGTCAAAGGTGGTACGGCGGTTGCCTCGGCTTTGCCGTCGGGTATAATAACTTCATAGTGCTTGCTAGTGCCGCAAAAGTTCAGCTTGCCGCACGCAACGCCGATAATTTTATTCATACCCGTATTTTACCACATTATATCCGTTTTGTCCATATTAAATGATTTATAAAATAATTGCGTTTGGTAAGTAAGAGATTTATAATGAAATTATCATGATAGCATTTTTAATAATTTTAGCAATAGTAATAGCCGCAGGACTTTTAATATTCTTATTTTCAAAACACGGCAATCAAAGTTATGAAAAAAGTAAGCGGACTGTTGAGGAAAGAGGGAAAGCAGGTGAGCAAGCGGTTGCGCGCTCGTTAATACAAATAGCAGGAGTGGATGGTAAATTAATAAACAATTTCATTTTTAAGGGCACGAGAACAACCGTGCAGATAGACCATATTTTAATATGCGATTTCGGTATATTCGTTATAGAAACCAAAAACTATTCAGGAATTATATACGGCGATGAAAATAGGAAAGAGTGGCTGCAGGTTTTTCCGAACAGCGTTAGGAGAGAAAAATTCCATAATCCTGTAAAGCAAAATGCAGGGCATGTTTATAATCTAAGAAGAATTTTGCCAAAAGGTACTCCTGTTTACGGAATAGTCGTTTTTGTTCAAGATAACGTACAACATGTGACGGCGGAAAGTGTTATCGGTCTTGCGAGTTTGCAAGCAGAAATCAACCGCAAAAATAACGGGAAAGTATTTACGCAAATGCAGCTACTTAAAATATATGAAATTTTATGTATGCGCAACGAAACTAAAATTAGCAATGAGCAACATACAGAAAACGTCCGCAAAATGATTGCGGACGTTGAAAGTAACTCGTTTTGTCCTCGCTGCGGCGGTGAACTTGTTGAAAAATTTGGTCCATACGGAAAATTTATCGGGTGTTCAAATTATCCCAAATGTAAATTTACTAAGGATTTATAATCATTTTTTGCATTCGCAGTTGTCAAGGGAAAGCTTTTCGAAAATATTGCAGTTTAAATCTTCGCAGTATTCCAAAGCGTCCTTATAGCCGCACGCCGTAAAAAAGGGAACGGCGGCTTCGTAAGGCAGACAGTAAGCCTTGTCTGCGCCTGATTCTTTCAGCTTCATTTCCGCGGTATACAAAAGGAACTTGCCCAAGCCCTGACGGCGGAAGGAGGGGGAAACGTAAATTTCGCGTATGTCGCCCCAGCCTTCTTTTAAGTTCCACTCGTTGTCAATGTCGTCAATCTGGTAAATTGCGAAGCCTGCTATAGCTTCGCCTTCGTAAAGCACGTCTATTTTTATAAGCCCTGCAAGGTAGTCTGCCAAAACATATTCGTTTAAAAGGTGTTCAATATCCTCGCCGCAGTCTAATTCGTCGTAATAATTTTTAAAAAGCGCCTTAAATTCTTCAAGCGTGTTGTCCTGCAAAGCGCAAACTTTAATCATAAAATACCTCAATAATTAAAATAACAATAAAAAAACGGGGACGGGATAACCGTCCTCGTTTAATTTTCTTTTATTCGGCAACGGGGTATACGCAAACCTGCTTGCCGTCTTTGCCCACTCTTTCAAACCTTACGGTGCCGTCAACGAGCGCGAAAAGCGTGTCGTCCTTGCCCATACCAACGCCTGAGCCAGCCTTGAATTTGGAACCGCGCTGTCTTACGAGAATGTTTCCCGCAAGCACGAACTGACCGTCCGAACGCTTAACTCCAAGTCTTTTAGCTTCGCTGTCCCTGCCGTTGTGGGAAGAACCGGTACCTTTTTTGTGGGCGAATAAACTTATAAAAAACATTGTTTTATCCTCCTGAAAAATTACTCCGCTGCCTTTTCGGCTGCTTCGGCTTTCTTCTTAGCCGCCGTTTTCTTTGCTGCAGCTTCGCCGATTGACACAACTTTAATCTGGGTGTAGGGCTGTCTGTGACCCTGCTTCTTTCTCTCGTTCTTCTTGGCTTTGTACTTAAAGACTATAATCTTCTTTTCCTTGCCGTGGGAAACAACTTCGCAAGTCACTTTAAGCTTTGCAACCTCTGCGCCCACCTGAATGCCCTTGTCGTCAGCCGTCAGTACGACGGGGAAGGACACGGTGTCGCCGATAGCGGCGTTCAACTTTTCAACCTTTAAAAGGTCACCCTCGGAAACTTTGTATTGCTTGCTTCCGTTTTCGAAAATCGCGTACATAAAGTGTTTACCTCCTCTAACCAGTCTCGCCGGATTTCAGCCCATAGGGTCAGGCAGCGCCAAATTGCGCGTTTAAAAAAGCCCGTTCCGAGCGGCTCAGTTTATAATTTATCACATTAAAGCCTTCAAGTCAAGCGATTTTTACTCCGGAATGTTAAGCCTGTCCGTATATTTTTAATTAATATCGGGCAAACTTAACTTAAAAGGAGAAACTTTATGGAGCAAAAAAAGTCTGACAGTGAAATTCTTGCGGAAATCTACCGCAACGCCCAGCTTGCGATAACTTCCATTTCGGATATTATGCCCGAGGTAGAGGAAGGCGGCATACGCGAAGAAATTATGCGCGAGCACGAGGAATACGAAAAAATTTGCAGCAAGGCGGCAAAGCTTGCTTTGAAATACGACGTGGATTTAAAGGAACCCAGTCCCATCAAAAAAGCCATGATGTGGAGCGCAATTAAAATGGGCGCGGCAAGCGACAATTCTTCCCAGAACATCGCCCAGATGATGATTCGCGGCACGGTCAACGGCATTACCTCGCTTAAAACTTCCTTAACGGACGGCGGTGATAAGCTTGACCCCGAAGTTAAAAAGCTTTTGAACGAGCTTATTTCCGTAGAAGAGGGCTTTGAAAAGAAGCTTAAAAGATTTTTATAAATAATTTATCGCCGTTGGAAAGGCAAAGGCGGTGCGGACGAATTTTTCGTCCGCACCGCCTTATTTTTATGGTTGCGTTTTATAATATTTTAACGGCGTTTTTCAGAATGGAAAATTCCACAGAGGAGGAAGCGCGCAAGTTCAGCTTGTCGTATTCGTAGCTTCTATGCGGTACGGCAAAAACTTCGATTCCTGCGCCGGCAACCGCGCGGATATCTTCTATAAGCTCTTTCCAGTTAACGAGCTTTTCAAAGACTTCCGCGTTCATATCAGCACGTAATATTTTTTCTCCGTCCGCGGCAAGCTTTAAAATTTTAGCGCGCATTCCGAATAGCGTGAACTCCGCCGAATTAACCAGCCCCGTGCCGCGGCAATGCCTGCACCGCCCTACCATTAACGGCAAAGGTCCCGAGCCCGTGCGCTTTCTGGAAAATTCCACAAGACCGAGCTTTGAAACCGGTGATACCGAACACTTGGCTTTGTCCTTTTTTAAAGCGCGTTCCAGCTCTTCGCACAACGCTTTTTTATGCGCGGCGGATTGCATATCTATAAAATCCACGACGATTATTCCGCCGATGTTCCTCAGCTTTACCTGACGCGCGATTTCACGCGCCGCTAAAATGTTGGTGTGGTAAACAGTCTGCTCCAAGTTATAATCGCCCGTGAACTTGCCTGTGTTCACGTCTATAACCGTAAGCGCTTCGGTCTTTTCTATTACTAGGTACGCGCCGTTTTCAAGGTCCACTCTCGGAGAAGTGAGCTCGTAAATCTGTTCTGTAACTCCTGCCTCGTCCAGCATATCGCGTGCGCCCGTGTAAAGAACGACGGGTCTGCGGCTTGTGGTCGGGAACATATTTACTAACGCGGAAATATTTTTTTCAAGCTCCTTAGTGCCCACTATAATTTTTTCAACGTCGTTGATTAACGTATCCCTCAAAACACGCACGGGCAAATCAAAATCGGTATATAAAAGCTCTCCGACTTCGGCGTTTTCAAAGCGTTCGCAAACTCCGGAATAAAGGTTGCGCAAAAAATCCAGCTCGGTTTCAACGTGTTCGCGCTTGGCGTACGGCGCCGCCGTGCGGACAATAACCCCCTCGCCCTTATTCAAAAGGTTGCCTGCGGAATAGGCAAGATTGCGCCTCAGCTCTCCGTCGGCAATTTTACGCGAAACTCCGATAAACGGGGTGAGCGGCATATAGATAAGGCTTTTACCTATGAAAGAAGGAAGAGTAGTCACCCTCGCTCCCTTGTTTCCGACGGGCGGTTTTACAATCTGAACCAAAACCTCGTCGCCCTCTTTAAGCTCGGGGAAGGCGGGGGAATAGCTTTCCGCACTTTCGTATTTGGAACTGTCGGGCGCGGTATCTTCCGCGGAAACGTAACAGTTGCGCTCTAAGCCGCAGCTTATGAAAGCCGCCTGCATACCCTGCAATACGCTTTCAACCCTACCCTTATACACGTTGCCGACGGCAACGCCGCCGCCGGTTTTTTCGTAATTAAATTCAGTCAGCTTTCCGTTTTCCGTTACGGCGTATGCAACCATTCCGCAGCGGCTGTCAAAGTACAGCGTCTTTTTTGCCATAGTTCCCTCTTAAAAAACGTTTTCTCCAAAAGCCTGTAATTTTATGACGTTCTGCGCCTTGCCACCGAAAAGACCTTCCAAGTATTCGCAGAAAAAGTCGGGGCGCAGGTTCTTTTCGCCGCATAACAGCGTAAAGTAAAGCTTGCCGTCCGCAAATTCCAAGCCGCATATTCTTTCGCGCAAATCAATTTCCCGTCCGCGACCGTCGGTTGCGGCAATATTGCTTTTATTCAAAATCGCGTTCGGGTCAAAGCTTGTCAACCCCTCGGCGGAGTATTGGCAGGACTTTATCGCATATGCATAGTTGGGGTTATTGGAAACCTCTTTAAAATCAAGGCACTTAACTCCGCACGGCGAGTTCGCGTTGAACGCTTCCTTGAAATCCCCCGAAAAAAAGCAGTCGACCGCGCAATATTCGGCAATTGATTTAATGCCCAAGCCCAAAGGGCTGTTCATAAAAATTTTCGGGTGCGGATTAAAGCCCTCGCTCGTTTTAACTTTTATTCCGGCGCGTTTAAGCGTTCGGTCAATATGGCGGAGTAAATCAAGGTGGGAAAGGTATTCCGCGCCGTCCGTTTTGGTGTATTTAAAGGCAATCATTTTTCTTTCCCCTTTGCGGCTGCACAGTTTTTTTGCAGACCGCAGCCTTTGCAGCTTTCAATACAGCTCCCCGTAACCTTACCCGAATACGCTTTTCCGCGTTCGGATAAAAGGAACTTCTTCGTCACGCCCACGTCAATAAAATCCCACGGCAGAATTTCGCTTTCGCCGCGCTCACGCGTATATTCGCGCATATCCGTATTCGCGCTTTCAAACGCTTTTTGCCAACCTTCTTTGTTAAGCTCCTTATCCCAGCCGTCGAATATACAGCCGTTTTTATATGCAAGCAGTAATACCTTGGAAAGCCGCCTGTCGCCGCGTGCCAGCACGGCTTCGAGCCGTGCGGTGAAATTGTCGCTCCAACTCAAATTCACGCCCTTTACGCGCAGGGTGTCCTTTAAAACTTTTTGTTTTTTTTCTATCTCTTGCTCGGTTGCCTGCGCCTCCCACTGGAAGGGCGTGAACGGCTTGGGGATAAAGGTTGAACACGACACGGAAATTCTCAGCTGCTTTTTACGCGGCTTCTTGCGGTACGCGCCTTTTATGTACGCGCATATTCTGTTTATTTCCGTAAGGTCCTCGTCCGTTTCGGTGGGCAGCCCCATCATAAAATACAGCTTAACGGCGGAATAGCCCAAATCGAACGCGCTTTCAGCTGCGCGTAAAATTTCTTCCTCAGTGACGTCCTTGTTTATGACGTCGCGTAAGCGCTGGCTGCCTGCTTCGGGTGCAAACGTCAGTGAAACGCGCCGCGCGTCTTGGGCGAAGTCGCTGTCAAAGCTGTCTACACGCAAGGAGGGCAGGGCAAGCTTCACGCCCTCGGGCAAGCTTTCTTTAAGCTTTTTTATAAGCGTGCGCAACTCGGGGTAGTCGCCTGTGGAAAGGGAGTTTAAACTTACCTCGTCGTAGCCCGAGTTTTTGATAAGCGAGCAAGCCTGCTTTGTAAGCGTGTCCGCATCGCGCGGACGGACGGGACGGTAAATGAACCCTGCCTGACAGAAGCGGCAGCCGCGGTAGCATCCGCGCATAACTTCGATTACCGCCCTGTCGTGTACGCTTTCGCAGTTCGGCACCGCAAACCTGTCGGGAAAAACCGCGCCGTCCAAATCACTTATAAGCGCTTTTTTAACGCGCGTTATTCCCCTGAATTCTTTAATCTTTCCGCCCTCGTAAACAACCTCCGTCAATGCAGGGCAGTACACGCCGTCCATTTTTGAAATTTCATTATAAAACTCTTGCGTGGCGCCGCCATGCTTTACAAAGCTTTCCGCTACGTCCGCGTCAACTCTTTCGCCGTCGCCGATGAACACTATATCCACGAAGTCCGCAAGTGGCTCGGGGTTGACGGCGCAGGGCCCGCCCACGGCTATTAACGGATAATTTTTCCCTGCGCGCTCGCTCCTTAAAAGGGGTATGCCAGCCAAGTCTAGCATATACAGAACGTTGGTATAGCACAGCTCGAATTGCAGGGAAAAGCCCAGCATATCGAATTCCGCTAGCGGCTTTTTAAGCCCCAAAGAATAGAGGGGGACGCCGCGCTCTTTAAGACCGGCGCCAAAGTCCTTATAGGGTGTAAAACAAAAATCAGCCGTAAAGCCGCGCTTTAAAATGCTTTCGGCAACTATTTTAATGCCGAGATTGCTCATTCCCACCTCGTATAAATCGGGGAAACACATACAGAAGTTGAACGCGCTTTCTTTAAGGTCGGGCGCGCCGAACTCTCCGCCCGTGTAACGGGAGGGCTTTTCAACCTTCAATAAAAGGGGTCGCAATTCGTCAAGGTTTACTTTCATATATACAATTATATAATACGCACGAAATTTAATCAATTAAAAGCGCAGGTTTAATTGACTTTGAATTTGTTTACTATTATAATAGAAGTATATAAAAGTACGAGAGTATCTTTTTAAGGAGCTGAATTTATGAAAATCGATTTTAAAGGTATAACGGCGGAGGAACTGTCGTTTAAACTTAACAGAGTAAAACTTAACCCTGACGATAAGCTTGACATCAAGCCCCAGTTTTCCCGTCAGGTCCGCAAGGTAAACGGCAACGATAAATTAAACTTTATCGCCCTTTCGGTAAAAATCGAATCTACCGAGGCTGAGCCTAAGCCTTTCGATATCTATGCGACCCTCGTCGGCGTGTTCGAGGTGGAGGACGTCAGAACGGAAAAGGAAGAGCGCACCTTCGTAATCGAGGGAACGAAAATCGTTTATCCTTACCTCCGCGCGGCAGTCACGAACCTTACGGCAAGCGCGTTCATCGCGCCTTTGAATCTGCCCGTAATTTCGGGACCTATCTTCCCCGAGGACAGGGACACCTACGCGTTTTCGGTAGACAATAACAACGTAAATTAAATAACAGGCAATGCCGGCGGCGCGTTTTAAGTTTTAAAACGCGCCGCCATTGTCTTGTTGGTTTTTTTTGTTATAAATCATTTTAGCGTAGGTAAAGTATTTATCGTTCATATAAGATTGCGATTGTTTGTGAAATAATTTAGTCTACCGTCAACCATTTTCTGCAAAGCGTCGCTGCGCTCGCGCGAAAAGCCTTATAACGACGTTACAGTAATAAATAAAAATTATAAAATAACCAAAAAAAGGGTTGACAAGCAGGGCGGCTTGTGGTAAACTTTTCATACATCCGAAAAAGGGGTGTAATTTTTTTGTACGGAGTTTTCCACAATGAAAGCATCAACAAGGGCTAAAATAACTTTTGAATGTACCGAATGCAAGCACAGGAATTACGACAGTTATAAGAACAAGCGTAACGATCCTGACAGGCTTACTGTTTCAAAGTACTGCCCCTTCTGCAAGAAGCATACCGAGCATAAGGAAACAAAGTAATTTTCGGAGTTATTTATGGCATCGCAAAACGATAAAAAGGCTGAAAAAAGGCCCAATATTTTCGTAAGAATGGGAAGAAAGTTGAAGGAAACTTTTTCCGAACTTAAAAGAGTAACGTGGCCTACCTTCCCCAAGGTAGTCAAGGGAACGTGCGTCGTTCTCGTGGTCGTGGTAATCTTCACCGTAGTAATTACGGCTATTAACTACGGCTTGCAGGAGCTTTTACAGGTTATTACAAATATAAAGGGTATAGAATAAATGGTAGACGTAACAACTACGCCCTGCTGGTATATCCTTCATACCTACGCCGGCTACGAGTCGATGGTAAAGGATAACCTTGAAAGGCTTATTGAAAACAACAATCTGCAGGATATGATTTTCGAAGTGAAAATCCCTATGGAGCAGACCATTGAAGAAAAGAACGGCAAGCGCAAAATTGTTGAGCGTAAGCTTTTACCCTGCTACGTCTTTATAAAGATGATTTATTCAAACCAGCTTTGGTACTGGATAACCAACACAAGGGGCGTTACGGGCTTCGTTGGTCCGCAGGGCAGGCCTATTCCTTTAAAGGAAGCAGAGATTCGCAAAATGCGCCTTGAAGAAGTAGTGGTTGACGCTGACTTCGCCGTCGGTGATCTGGTCAGCGTGGACGCAGGACCGCTGGAAGGCTTCCAAGGCACCATTACCGAACTAAACGACGCGGCGCAGAAAGCCAAGATAAACATCGAAATGTTCGGCAGAGTCACGGACGTGGAAGTGGAATATATCCAGATAAGAAAGTTATCAGAGTAATATAAATACCGTCATTTTTAACGAAGCGAAGAATATTGCTTTTTGAATTAAGAATGGCAAACAGAAAGTTAATAAATCCGTTTTACGGTTTTATATCGGTGGGAGAGTATATTAAATCTTTTTATGGTATACCCGTTATAACCACCTCGGAGGAAATTTTAAATGGCAAAGAAAATTACCGCGGTAGTTAAATTGCAGCTTCCCGCAGGTAAAGCAACCCCCGCACCCCCCGTAGGTTCTACGCTGGGTCCCCACGGTATCAACATACCCGGCTTTACCAAGGAATTCAATGCAAAGACGGCAGCGCAGGCAGGGCTTATTATACCTTGCGTCGTTACCATCTATCAGGACAGAAGCTTCACGTTCGAGCTGAAAACACCCCCTACGCCCGTACTCATTAAAAAGGCGTTGGGTCTTGAAACGGCTTCCGCGCGTCCCAACAGGGATAAGGTCGGCAAGCTTACCAAAGCTCAGGTTGAAGAAATCGCAAAAACAAAAATGCCCGATCTGAACTGCTCCGATTTGGAAGCGGCAAAGAGTATGGTAAAAGGAACCGCCCGTTCTATGGGCGTTACGGTGGAGGAGTAAGTTATGAAATTGGCAAAGAAATACGCTGAAAGCATAAAATCCTACGACCGTTCCAAAGCATATGAAGTTACCGAAGCGGCTAAAATAGTTATCGATACCGCAAAGGCTAAGTTTGACGAAACTATCGAATTGCACGTACGTCTTGGAGTTGACCCCAGACAGGCAGACCAGCAGGTCCGCGGCGTTCTCGTACTTCCCAACGGCACGGGTAAAACCAAGAAAGTGCTCGTCGTTGCAAAGGGCGACAAGGCTGATGCGGCTATCGCAGCAGGCGCAGATTACGTCGGTGCGGAAGAAATGATCCAGAGAATACAGAAAGACAACTGGTTCGACTTCGACGTTATGATTACCACCCCCGATATGATGGGTGTAGTCGGTAGAATAGGTCGTGTACTCGGTCCCAAGGGCTTAATGCCCAACCCCAAGTCGGGTACCGTTACTATGGACGTTGCGAAAGCCGTTCAGGAAGTTAAAGCAGGTAAGGTTGAATACCGCCTTGACAAAACCGCGATTATTCACTGCCCTATCGGCAAAAAATCTTTCGGCGCTGACAAGATTATTGAAAACTTCAACGCGCTTATGGACGCAATCGCAAAGGCAAAGCCCGCGGCATCCAAAGGTCAGTATATCAAGAGCGTTACGCTTACTTCGACTATGGGTCCCGGCGTAAGAGTCGTTTACAACAAGGGCTAAATTAAAAAAGGCTTGAAGCCGTTTTTCGTATATCAAGCGTTATTGAATAGCTTGAATATTGTAAAAAGACTAAAAGTCGCTTGTCGTATCGCAAGCGGTACCG
>CAMWNA010000021.1 GCA_947175515.1 uncultured Clostridia bacterium
CCAAATAACTTAATTAAGATAACCATTAGACAAACTGAATGTTAATATTTAATGTTTCAAAATAGTTTGCACATATATTATAACACAGATAATTTTAAAATTAAATGATTTTACGGGCAAATATCTTGATTTTAATCGAAATATTATGTATAATGAATAAAACTTTTGCATTTTTTAATGCTTTTTATTTATTTATGTTGAACACGGGCGAAACTTCTATCAACAAATTAATAATTCTGTTCGTTTTTGATAAGATGGAAAGTGCGTTATCCGAAAGAACTATCGTGGATATGTGCTCCTCTTCCAACAACTGGATGGGGTATATGGATTGCGTCAATATTATTCATAAGCTTATTGACGATAATTTTATTTGTATAGTAAATGAAGACGAGGATACGCTTTACACTATTACTCCCGACGGAAGGGAAACGCTTGCGAACTTCTACATAAATATACCGAAAAGCGTAAGGGAAGAAATTTCGATATTCGTAAAAAAGAACAGCGCAAGATACAGAAACCGTCAGGAATGCCGTTCGGACTACTTCCAGAATATGGACGGTACCTACACTGTAGTACTTAAAATTCTATCCCCTGTACAGACGATTCTTGAAATCAAATTCGTTGTGCCGGATAAAAAAACGGCAAAAGCTATTTACAAAAAATGGGAGGAAAAAGCCGCAGACGTGTACTCGGTTATTTACGAAAACCTTTGCGATTAGGAGGAAAAAATGTTTACATACTTTACTTCAGGAACCTGCTCACGGCAGATTATTTTCGAAGTGGACAAGGACGACAAAATTCACGGAGTTAAATTTATAGGCGGTTGCAGCGGAAATTTGCAAGGCGTTGGAAGGTTGGTCGAAGGAAGAAAGATTGACGAGGTTGAAAGTCTGCTTGCAGGAATAAAATGCAGAAACAATACCTCCTGCCCCGACCAGCTTTCAAAAGCTATAGCCGCTTACAAGAAGTCGCTTGAAGACGCAAAAACCAAATAGAACTTAATTTTAAAGCGGACCTAAAAGGTCCGCTTTTTTAATGTTATTGCTTATTTTTAGTAATTACGTCTGACAGAGTACTATTTAAAACTCATAAATTAATCAATAAATTATATAAACTGCTCATATCCTTACTTACAAGGTCGTAATAGAAACATCTTCCGTCATAGCCGTACTCCTGCATATAGCGTATTAAATTGAAGCCGCTATATCCGGAATTTACTTCAATAAGCAGTTTTTCATATGGTAAACCATTGCTTTCATAAAGCTTGTTAAAATCAAATTCAACCCAAAGGCCTTTTTTCATTGCCTTAACCGTTTCATTGTTAAGACTAACGCCAAACGCCGGCATTAAGTGAGCGTTCTCTATCATAGCGGTCCACCCTTTCAAGATACTTTTATATCCGTCTGTATGAGGAGAATAAGTTATTACTTCGCCGTCGTTATAAACATTAATGTTTTCGGCTTTTTCAAATGCCTTTTCAAGTTCGATACATATCATATTTCTATTATTTTCCTTTTTTACTCAAATATTCCTCTATTGTCTTTGCCGCCGTTTTACCTGCGCCCATAGCAAGTATTACGGTTGCCGCACCGGTCACGGCGTCGCCGCCGGCGAACACTCCAAGTTTTGATGTCGCACCGGTTTTCTCTTCAACGATTATACCGCCGTGCTTATTTACTTCAAGCCCTGCAGTGGTATTTTTAATTAGCGGATTCGGGCTTGTTCCTATAGCCATTATAACGCTGTCAACAGGTAATACATATTCGCTTCCTTCAATCTCTACAGGACGGCGGCGCCCTCTTTCGTCAGGCTCGCCCAGTTCGCATTTGATAAGCTTAATTCCCGTAACAAATCCGTTTTTAGTATCGCGGCTGTCGTTTTCATTTAAATAACCTAAAATTTCAATCGGGTTTCTTAAAATTTCAAACTTAACGCCTTCTTCCTCCGCGTGTTCAACTTCCTCCTTTCTTGCAGGAAGCTCTGCCATGGAACGGCGGTAAATTATATAAACGTTTTCTGCGCCTAGCCTTAACGCCGTGCGCGCGGCGTCCATTGCAACATTGCCGCCGCCAACTACAGCGACATTTTTCGCATGCATAATTGGAGTTTGTGAGTCCTTTTCATAGGCTTTCATAAGATTTGCGCGCGTAAGAAATTCGTTTGCGGAATATACGCCTTTTAAACCTTCACCTTTAATTCCCATAAACCGCGGCAAACCTGCCCCCGAGCCTATGAATACAGCTGAAAAGCCTTTTTTAAATAATTCGTCCACGGTTAACGTTTTGCCAACGACGACGTTCGTCTGAATTTCTACCCCGTATTGCCTTAATGTATCAACTTCTTTTTTAACTATTTCCTTTGGCAATCTGAATTCGGGAATCCCGTAGACAAGGACGCCGCCGGCTTCGTGCAGGGCTTCGAACACCGTTACTTTATATCCCTTTTTAGCCAGATCGCCTGCGCATGCAAGACCCGAAGGTCCTGACCCAACTACTGCAACTTTAATGCCGTTTAATACAGGCTTTACGGTTTTACCGTTGAAATTGAAATTATGATAATCAGCAACAAAGCGTTCAAGCCTGCCTATTGCAACGGGCTCGAACTTAATTCCAAGTGTACACTTACTTTCGCACTGTGTTTCCTGAGGGCAAACCCTGCCGCAGACAGCTGGAAGACTTGAACTTTGCGAAATTATATTGTACGCTCCCTCGAAGTCGTTTTGCTTGATTTTGGATATAAATTCCGGAATTGAAACGTTTACGGGGCAGCCTTCCACGCAAGGTCTGCCTTTACAGTTCAGACACCTGTCCGCTTCGGCAACAGCAATCTCAGCGGAATATCCGAGCGCTACCTCGGAAAAGTTTTTTGCACGAACAGCTGCTTCCTGCACCGGCATATCGTTTTTATTCGGTTTAATCGCCATTTATTTCGCCTCCTTTTTAAAGAGGTTGCAACAAGCTTCGCGTTCCGTTTTTTCAAATTCAGCGTAAATATTAGAACGCGCCATTGCCTCGTCAAAATCAACATCAAACCCGTTAAAATCCGGTCCGTCAACGCAAGCAAATGCAGTTTTACCGCCAACAGTAAGGCGACAGCCGCCGCACATTCCGGTTCCGTCAATCATTATTGGATTCATCGAAACCGTAGTAGGTATGTTATAAGGTCGTGTCGTTGCAACTACAAACTTCATCATAATAAGCGGACCGATTGTTATAACCTCGTCATATTTTTCGCCGCTTTCTATTGATTGCTTAAGCGGTAGAGTTACAACGCCTTTTTGTCCGTAGCTGCCGTCATCAGTGACAATTGTAAGCTTATCCGAACACGACTTAAACTCATCCTCTAAGATAACCAAATCTTTATTTCGGAAACCTATTATTGAGTGAACTTCGCAGCCTTCGTCGTGAAACTTCTGTGCAACAGGTAAAGCGATAGCGCAACCGACTCCGCCGCCGACTATACAAACTTTTTTTAGGTTTTCGGTTTTTGTCGCGTTACCTAAAGGACCGACAAAATCGCGTATAAACTCGCCCTCCTTCTTTTCGTTAAGGCGCATAGTCGTTCCTCCGACAATCTGGAAAATTATTCTGACAGTGCCCAAAGCACGGTTGAAACCTGCCACGGTCAAAGGAATCCTTTCTCCGTTTTCATCAACGCGAAGAATGATAAACTGCCCCGCCTGAGCTTTTTCGGCAACCAGCGGCGCGTATACGTCCATCATTGTAACTGTGGAATTCAGCAAACGCTTTTTAACTATTTTATACACTTCCGTCCTCTTTTTTAATTAACTTTCTGATTGATTTTATATAATGAATCGGGAAAGGAGCGTGCTCGTCGTCAGCAAACAAAACGCGGCGGATGACACCTTCCTGCACGTTATTGTGCCTGCCAAGCGGCGCTATTACCTTATCGCCCTCCTCTGCATTTGAAAAATTGCAGATATACCAATAGGTATAACCCTTTACGTTTACGTCTTCGACAAACTCGACCGCAACGAAACAGCTTGAATTGTTCATACGGTTTAATTATATCATATTTTGTAATAAAAGCAAGAAATAAGGCTCGGTTTTTAAACCGAGCCTTTATAATTAAATTGTCTTATTCGTATTCAACTACGTCTATCCATTTACGGAGAAATTCTTCTTCCCCTTCCTTAGCTTTTGCCAAACGCGAAGCAGCAACGATAGGAATCCAGCGTTGAACATACTGAATTGCAGTATCGCTTTTTTTGCAGTAAAGCTTTAAGTACTTATCTCCAAGCTCGGGCTTGCCTGCCAGATAAAACAAAAGATAACTTCTTGCTACGTCCGCAGAAGAATTTCCCTGAGTTGCGTGCGCCCAGTCGATTATAAACGGCGTGCCGTCTGCCGTTATAATAATGTTGGTCGGGTTGAAATCACCATGGCACAGGTGTGCATGTTTGGGCATAGAATCAAGACGCGTGTGCAAATCGTAACGCGTGGTTGCGTCAAGGCTTGCCGCTGAAATTTTTGCCTGCATTTTATCCTTTAATTTATTAAGCATGGGTACCTTTCTGGAAAGCACGGTGCGCTGTAAATCGACGAACATATTCAAATATTCGTCCTCCTTTTCGGGATGCTTTTTCATAAGCGCTTCAAGCGTTTCCCCCTCGATATAGTCAAGGATAATCGCCCACTTCCCGTTCACTACCTCTATGGATTTGATTTTGGGAACGTTGAGATCGGTTTCCTCTACTCTCGCGTGGTTCAAAGCCTCGTTCAAAATATCGGCTTTGGAAAAGTTTGCGTCAAATACTTTTACTAGCTTGTCGCCGTCTTTGTAAATCTTTTTGTCTGCTCTTGAAAAAATTTCCTGAGTCATGAATTTTCCTCCTTATTATTTACCGTAGTAAGCATTAAGATACATCTGCTTTATTTCGCTCATTAAAGGATATCTGGGGTTAGCGCCCGTACACTGGTCGTCAAACGCCTGTTCCGTCATATCGTCAAGACGGTCAATGAAGTCATTTTCGTCTATGCCGTAATCCTTAATGGTCTTTTTAATGCCGATTTTAGCTTTAAGCTCGTCAATTGCCTTTATAAGGTTTTTAACTTTTTCGTCGTCACTCTTTCCAGTTAACCCGAGATTTTCCGCAACTTCCGCATATCTTCTCTTTGTCTTGGGATGATCGTACTGACTGAACGTACCCATTTTTGAAGGAGCTTCCGACGAGTTGAATTTAATAACCTCATCAATCATAAGCGCATTAGCTACGCCGTGAGGCAAATGATGGAAAGCCCCAAGCTTATGCGCCATACTGTGGCATACGCCGAGGAATGCGTTTGCAAACGCCATACCCGCCATAGTCGCGGCGTTCGCCATTTTTTCCCTTGCAATAACGTCCGTCTGCCCGTTATCGTAAGCCGCAGGGAGATATTCGAATATTACTTTAAGCGCCTGCAAAGCAAGCCCGTCCGTGTAATCGGTTGCCAGCATTGAAACGTAAGCTTCAAGCGCGTGCGTTACTGCGTCAATACCGGAAGCTGCGGTTAAGCCCTTAGGCGCTGACATATGCAAATCAGTATCAACGATTGCCATATTGGGCATAAGCTCGTAATCGGCAAGAGGATATTTTACACCGGTCTTTTCATCTGTAATTACGGCAAACGGAGTAACTTCCGAACCTGTACCTGCCGACGTAGGAATTGCAATAAAGTACGCCTTTTCGCCCATTTTAGGAAAGGTATAAACTCTTTTTCTTATATCTACAAATCGCATCGCCATATCAAGGAAATCGACTTCAGGGTGCTCGTACATAACCCACATAATTTTAGCAGCGTCCATTGCACTGCCGCCGCCTAGCGCAATAATTGTATCCGGCTCAAATGAACGCATTTGCGCAACGCCCTCAAGCGCACACGCAAGTGTTGGATCCGGCGCAACGTCAAAGAACGTGCTGT
This sequence comes from uncultured Clostridia bacterium, assembly GCA_947175515.1. GTDB lineage: Bacteria > Bacillota > Clostridia > Christensenellales > Borkfalkiaceae > Coproplasma. The sequence continues at coordinate 5,922 of CAMWNA010000021.1, forward strand.
GAGTTATACCCATTTCGTCAAGTTTATCGGTAATACATTTTGTAAACCCGTTTTTATAAAGGAAGCTGTCAGTTACTATAAATGCGCGCTTTTTGCCCATGACCGTTTTCAATTCGTCCAACGCTACGGGCAGACAGCCTTTTTTAATATATACTTTTTGAGGCGCCCTGAACCACAACATATTTTCTCTCCTTTCGGCAACCGTTTTTATATTTAAAAGGTGGTTTATTCCAACGTTTTCGGAAACGGAGTTACCGCCCCACGAACCACAGCCGAGCGTAAGCGACGGAGCAAGTCTGAAGTTATACAAATCACCTATACCGCCGTGCGATGAAGGAGTGTTTACGAGTATGCGGCAGGTTTTCATTCTTTCCCCGAACGCTTTAATTTTATCCTCGTCAGTAACGACATTGACATACAGCGACGATGTATGACCGTAGCCGCCGTCTTCTACAAGCTTTTGCGCTTTATCAAGCGCGTCTTCAAAATCTTTTGCCTTATACATTGCAAGCACGGGAGAAAGCTTTTCGTGCGCAAATTCTTCCGAAAGCTCAACAGACTCAACTTCACCGATTAATATTTTTGCGGTTTCGGGAACTTCCACTCCTGAAAGCTGAGCAATTTTAAACGCGCTCTGTCCTACGATTTTAGCATTGAGCGAACCGTTTATTATTATTGTCTTTCTGACTTTATCTAGCTCGTCATCTTTAAGAAAATAACAACCGCGTGCGGCAAATTCTTTTTTTACTTTATTATAAATTTTATCTAAAACGATAACCGACTGCTCGGAAGCGCAAATCATGCCGTTGTCAAAGGTTTTGGAATGAATTATAGAGCTTACGGCAAGCAGAACGTCCGCGCTTTCATCTATGACTGCAGGGGTATTGCCTGCGCCTACTCCGATTGCAGGCTTACCGCTTGAATATGCAGCTTTAACCATTCCGGGACCTCCGGTTGCAAGAATAGTATCTACTTCCTTCATTAAAACGTTGGTCATTTCAAGCGAGGGAACGTCAATCCAACTAATAATTCCTTCAGGTGCGCCTGCGGCAACTGCAGCTTCATAGATAACCTTAGCCGCGGCAATCGTGCTGTTTTTTGCGCGCGGATGAGGACTGATTATGCAGCCGTTACGCGTTTTTAAACATATTAAAGTCTTAAAAATTGCCGTAGAGGTCGGGTTTGTAGTGGGAATAACAGCGCCTATAACTCCAATTGGCTCTACAATTTTCTTTATACCGTAAACATTATCTTCTTCTATAATTCCACATGTTTGAACGTTTCTGTATTTATTGTAGATATACTCGGAAGCATAATGATTTTTGATAACCTTATCTTCCACTATTCCCATTCCCGTTTCTTCAACAGCAAGCTTTGCAAGCGGAATTCTTGCCTTGTTAGCGGCCGAAGCACAGGCAAAGAAAATTTTATCAACCTGCTCCTGCGAGTAGGTTGCAAATTTTTTTTGCGCCTCTCTCACTCTCTGAAGTTCCTGTTCCAGCTTTTCAACGCTGTCACATACACTGTAGTTTAATTTAAACTCCATATTTATCTCCTATAAAAATGAATACAAATTATTATACGAAAAACATTAAAAATCTTTTAATCGATAAAATTTTATCAAATAATCACTTTTCCGTCAAAGGAATATTTGTTAAATTTAATAAATTGCTTATATTGTTAATTTAAACAATTTTCGGTTAATTTAAAACACAATATAAAAAGATATCGGCCGATTTTAACCGATATCTTTTATTGGTGCGGATGAAGGGATTTGAACCCCCACGGTCACCCACAGGAACCTGAAACCTGCGCGTCTGCCAGTTCCGCCACATCCGCAAAGCATAAAAAATTATAAATTAACTGATAAGCTTTGTCAAGCATTACTAATTCAAAAAAGTAAAATATTTTATAAATCAAGCGTCCGTTTCAAATTAACGGACGCTTTCATCAAAAGGTTCAATTTTTTAAGATTGCGATTCGTAGTAGCAGTCAGAAAGCTGCGTAGGGGGCATAGTTTCACCTTCGCCTACCCAAACCGAATTTACTACGTTACCCTTAGCGTCGATTACTTTATAGGAACCGGACTTGGGGCACTTATCACCACAATTTAATCTCATAATTAACCTCCATATATTTAATATGGGCAAATTACGGAAAAAATATGTTTTAATACTTTTTTTCTATATCTGATATTTTATCCACGCGGCGTTGATGCCTTCCGCCCTCAAATGCGGTTGTTAAAAAGGTTTCTACTATTTTTAATGCGTAGCCTGCGCCTACTACCTTTTCACCCAAAGCCAAAACGTTTGCGTCATTATGGCGACGCGTAAATTCGGCGCAATAGCTATCATGGCAGTGTGCACATCTTACTCCGTGCACTTTATTTGCGACGATTGAAACGCCTATCCCCGTAGAACATACCACTATTCCTTTTTCGCACTCACCCTTTGCAACGGCTTCCGCTGCAGGAAGCGCAAAGTCGGGATAGTCACAGCTATCTGTATTGTCCGTACCAAAATCAACGTATTCATAACCGTTTTCCTTAAGGTATTTAATAATTTCCTTTTTAAGATTTAAGCCGCCGTGGTCGCAAGCCAACGCAATTTTCATAAGTTAATTTACTCCTGATATTTTTTTATAAATTTTTCAATAATCAAATCACATACGGTAGAAAGAAGGTCGCGAACGCTGCGATATGCTTCGATGTCCTTCCCGTAAGGGTCCGGCGCTTCAACGCCCATTATATCGGGTACGCTGATAACGTTGTCGTACTGCGAAAGCGCTATTTTATGACCTGCCGTCATACACACGACAAGAACACTTGATTTGACAAGCTTTTCGGTAAGCTGTCTGGGCTTAAATTTATCAGCACTTACTCCGACTTCCCGCAAAGCAAGCTCGCTGTTACGGCTTAAGCCTGAGTCTACTTCCGCGTGGAGACCGCAGGAAGCTACGTCCCACCATTTAATTTTATTTTTTTTGATCTTGCTTCTGAGCAACGCTTCAGCCATTGGGCTTCGGCAAGTGTTGCCGGTACACACGAAAATTATTTTTTTTCTTTTCATACGTCTTTACAAGCTTTGGTCAGCCTGTTCATAACCCCTTTCATCACTCCGTCCTGTTCTTTTGGCGCAACTGCTATTATAAGCTGTGCTTTTTTTTCGCCATCACGAAGTTTTAAATAAAGATTTGAAGCTATTTCCTCCCCGTTTTTACCGAGGTTTAAAACATTATCAACAGCGGCGATTTTTGCAGTTTCATCATCGCATAAGATATATGTGCAAACGCCTGCAATATTATTTTTTTTATATTCGGCAATTGCCTTATCCAACTCATCCGAGGAAAAAAATTTAGTTTTACATCTAGGCGAATAGTGCTTATATTTCATTCCGGGGGATTTTACCTTTTCGCCCTCTTTTAAAACATACTCACCGCAATCACCAGCAATTTCAGCAATCATTTCACGGGTTATAAGTCCGCTTCTCAAAATTACGGGGATTTCACCAGTACAGTCCAACACGGTGCTTTCTATGCCGCCTTCGCTCTTCCCTCCGTCCAAAATAAGCGGAACATTGCCGTTCAAATCAAAGTAAACGTGTTCGGCGGTGACAGGACTGACGTGTTTTGAAATATTTGCGGACGGCGCTGCTATCGGCTTATCCAAATATTTTAAAAATTTCTGAGCATCGGAATGCGCAGGTATGCGAATTGCAAGAGTATCAAGTCCGCACGAAACAGCCGGGCTGACCTTGCCAAAACTTTTATAGACCATTGTCAAAGGTCCCGGAAGATATGCTTCGGCAAGCTTGACTGCATACTTCGGAATATCCGAAACCAGCGAGGAAATATCATAGTCCTTATGAACATGGACGATTAACGGATTGTCGTTTGGTCTACCTTTAATTTTAAAGATATTTTCCACCGCCGCAGTATTAAACGCGTCTGCTCCCAAACCGTATACGGTTTCAGTGGGGAAAGCTACAGCTCCGCCGCTTTCTATTATTTCTTTTGCAAGCCCTAACGATTGCTCGTTTACGGGCAAAACCTTGGTTTCCATAAAATTAAAAAGGCATTTCTTCGTCGTCGGGTATGGACGTTTCCTCAATCGGAGGTGCAAATTCCGGCACTGGGGCAGGTATATCTTCGGGCGGAGGTTGAAGCTCGTCGTTGGGTTCGGGATTTACGAACTTAGTTAACTCACCCTTGAAGCGGAGTTTTATTCTATCAAGTCCGCCATTTCTGTGCTTTGCAACTATTAAATCAGCCATACCTTTAACAATATGCTTCTTTGCCATATCCTCGTCCGTCGCATTTACGTCGGGGCGGTTGATAAACATAACGATATCGGCGTCCTGTTCAATCGCGCCTGATTCACGAAGGTCGGAAAGCTGAGGCTCACCAGCCTGAATACGGCGAAGCTGTGACAAAGCTATAACGGGAACGTCAAGCTCTTTGGCCATAATTTTCAGTTCACGGGTTATTGCCGCAACTTCCTGTGTTCTGTTTTCCTCACCGCTGCGTTTTCCACTGGACATCAGCTGAATATAGTCAATCATAACCAAATCAAGTTGACCGTTGTTCTTTGATTTGATTCTGCGGCATTTGGAAAGAATTTCGGCGGGGGTTACCCTTGAAGAATCGTCGATATGTATTTTACTATGTCTTAATTTTTCACTTGCCTTTACAAGTTTTTTCCAGTCGTTCGCTGAAAGTTTACCTGAAAGTGCATCTGACATACTTACGTTTGCAAGACTGCACATCAGCCTTTGAATAATCTGAACTTCCGGCATTTCAAGGGAAAATACCGCGCACACTGCACCGCTGCCTATAGCCGCATTCTCAACTATATTCATAGAAAGCGACGTTTTACCCATACCTGGACGGGCTGCTATGACTATCAAATCGGATTTTTGCAGACCGTTTGTAAGCTTGTCCAGACGGTTGAAGCCTGTCATAACCCCCCTGAACGCATCCTTATCCTTAGCAAGCTTTTCAAATTTATCCAAAACCGCGTCTATGCCGCTGCTTTCACGGATATCCTTCATTGTCGAAGTATCGTTAGTCCGCGAAACAGCGTAAATTTTTTCCTCTGCAAACTGAACGCTGCTTACGGTATCTCCGCCGCTTTTGGAGAATTCTATAATATCGCGAGCAGCGCGAATGAGACTCCTGTTCACGCTGTCACGCTTAACAATATCAAGATAATACTTATAATTCGCCGCGGACGGGGTAATTTGCGCAAGCTCGGTAACGTATGAAATGCCGCCTGCTTTTTCCAAGTTTTTATCGCTTTCAAGCCTGTCGCAAAGCGTAACTATATCAATAGGCTTACGCTCGGCAAAAACCATTTTCATGGCGGAGAGTATATATTGGTGAGACTCCTGATAAAAATCGTTTTTATCAAGCTGTTCCAAAATTTCGGCAAGTATTTCATTGTCTATAAGCATACAACCCAAAAGCGCTTGTTCGGCGTCTAAATTGTTGGGCATTACGTTATTTTTGTCTGACATAGTACTCTATATTCCCATTAATTTTTCAAATTCAGTGAGTGTTTCCTCAAATTCGCGCATAGCAACGTTGAACGGCTCTTCAGTTGACAAATCAACGCCGGCAAGCTTCAGAAGAGACACGGGGTCGGTTGAACAGCCGCCTGAGAGGAACTTAAAATAATCGTTTACGGCTGCTACCCCTTCGCTTAAAATGCGTTTTGCTATATTAACAGCGGCTGTCAAACCCGTAGCGTATTTATAAACGTAAAACGCACGGTAAAAGTGCGGTATTCTCGCCCATTCGCACGATATGTTATAGTCGTGCTCAATCTCTTTACCGTAATACTTCCTGCCTAAATCGCCGTAAAGTTCGCAGAGGTTCTGTTTTGTCAAAGGTTCCCCGCGTTCAACCATTGCGTGCGCTTCATATTCAAATTCAGCGAACATCGTCTGCCTGTGAAGCGTTGCACGGAAAGTATCAAGATAGTAATTCAATAAATATTTTCTTAAGCATTCATCCTTGGCTTCGGAAAGCATATGCTTTAATAAAAGCACTTCGTTTACTGTGCTTGCGACTTCGGCAACGAAAATTTTATAATCACTTTTGGAATAGGGCTGATTTTTCTGTGAAAAATAAGTATGCAGCGAATGTCCCATTTCGTGCGCGATAGTAAATACTTCATGTATAGCAGGCTGATAGTTTAAAAGCACGAAAGGATGCGTATTCGGACAGCCAATGCTGTAAGCGCCGCTTCGTTTACCCTCCGTTTCACACACGTCAAGCCACCGCTCGTCATAGCCGCGTTTTAAAAGAGCCTGATATTCTTTACCTAATGGCGCAAGTCCTTTAATTACGTAACCATAAGCGTCCTCATAGCTAAGCTTAAATTCGACGCCGTTTACAAGCGGTGCGTAGACATCGTAAAAATACAGCTTATCATAACCTAAAATTTTCTTTCGGTCTGCAATATATCTATGCATGGCCGGTAAATTTTTATCGACTGCGTTTATAAGATTGTCGTAAACTGATTTATCTACGTCCTCGGAAAACAGTGCGTGTTCAAGACAAGAATTAAATTTATAAACTTTACTTAAAAAGACGTCCTTTTTAACGTTACCGTAATATACGGAATAAAGAGTATTTAAAAGACTTTTGTAGGCGTCGTAATATTTTTCGTAAGCTTCCTTTCTTTTCGCCCTGTCTTCGGAATGCAGCATAATACCGTATATTCCGTGACTTAATTTAACGTTTTCGCCGTCAAATTCAATTTCAGGCAAAGGAAGATCCAAATTATCTATCATTCCAAAGATATTATAGCAATTATTAAGTACTTCGCCTGACATACCTATCAATCTTTCCTCCGCCTCGGAAATCGTATGTGGTTTTCTTGCTATTATTCTTTTTAAATCATAATCATAATCGGCAAAGCGTTTATCAGATATTAACGATTGAAGATATCGTTCGTCAAGCTTAGCCATCTCAGGTTCGTAGAAAGCCAGCTCTGTAGAATATTTAACTTCCAAAGCACAGACTTTTGAGTGGTAAGCCGCATATTTTTCCTCGCCCGTATCTTCATCATGACGCATATGAGCGTAAACGTACAATCTAGCTAACAAGGCATTATATTCGTCGCTTTGTTTAAAAAACTTTAAAAGCGTATCGGCATTGCCGAGCTTGCCTGCATATTTTGCAAAATCAAGCGAATTTTCCGCCTTGTCAAAATTCTTCTCCCATTCTTCGTCATTTGAAAAAATATCGCTTATGTTCCACTTGTATTTTTCTGAAACTTCACTTCTTTTCATAGATTTACCTGTTAATTTTTATTTGAATGGATCGGTGCAGGAATAAGCCCGCCCCTCGAAATAAATTTTTCTGCCGACTCGCCGTGAACGGGCATAATCGGAGCCCTCCCCAAAAGCCCGCCGAAATTTACGCTGTCCCCTACTTTTTTATTTGGTGCAGGAATTATTCTTACTGCCGTTGTCTTGTTATTTATCATCCCTATTGCCGCTTCGTCGGCAATTATAGCGCTGATTGTTGAAGCAGGGGTATCACCGGCAACAGCTATCATATCAAGTCCGACGGAACAAACCGCCGTCATTGCTTCAAGTTTATCTATACAAAGTCCGCCGCGCTCGGCTGCTTCTATCATACCAATATCTTCGGAAACGGGAATAAATGCGCCGGAAAGTCCGCCTACACGCGAGCTTGCCATAACTCCGCCTTTTTTTACCGCATCGTTTAATATTGCCAAACAAGCCGTCGTGCCGTGAGTACCTACGCTTTCGAGCCCCATTTCCTCTAAAATCTGAGCAACCGAGTCACCTCTTGCCGGTGTGGGCGCAAGCGATAAATCTACGATACCGAATTCCGCATCAAGTCTTTTGGCTGCTTCCCGAGCAATCAGCTGTCCAGCACGCGTTATTTTAAACGCTGTGCGCTTTATCCTTTCGGCTAAATCAGTCAGGTTTGCATCAGGTACGCTTTCAATAGCGTGCTGAACAACCCCGGGTCCCGATACCCCTACGTTTATTACCGTACCGCTTTCGCCTATTCCGTGAAAAGCCCCCGCCATAAACGGATTATCCTCAACGGCATTGCAGAAAACGACGAGCTTGGCACAGCCAAAGCCGTCCCTATCGGCAGTTTTTTGTGCGGTCTGTTTTATTATTTTGCCCATAAGGCTAACCGCATCCATATTAATTCCGGACTTTGAAGAACCAACGTTAACTGACGAACACAGTCTGTCCGTTTCCGCCAAAACCTGAGGAATTGTCAGAATGAATTCCTTTTCATAGTCTGCCATTCCTTTGTGAACGAGTGCTGAATATCCTCCCAGAAAATCAATGCCAAGGTTTTTAGCCGCATCATCCAAAGCTTTACCGATTAAAAACGCTTTATCGGCAAAAGGGGCGCATATTATAGATACCGGAGTCACTGAAACGCGTTTATTTACAATAGGTATTCCGAATTCGCGTGAAAGCTCTGAAGTGACTTTAACAATGTTTTCGGCTTTTTTACACACCGTATCATATACTGCTTTTGCTGTTTTTTCTGCCGAGCCGCTCATGCACGTCAGCAGAGATATACCCATAGTAACGGTTCTGATATCAAGGTGTTCCCTCTCTATCATATTAATTGTTTCCAAAACTTCGCCCGTATTAAACATAAAGCCCCTTAAACACTGTGCATTGCGTTAAAAATTTCTTCGTGCTGAACATGAACAGACATACCTATTTCCTTGCCGAGTTCTGAACATTCCTCGGAAAGTACTGAAAGCTGTATGTTTGAATTAGTAATGTCGACAAGCATAATCATAGCAAAAAACTCTTCCAGAATCGTTTGACTTATATCTACTATGTTCACTCCTCTTTCCGCCAAAAAAGAGCTGATTTTTGCTATTATTCCCGTTTTATCTTTGCCAACTACTGTTACTACGGCACGCATATTTTTCTCCTGAAACTAATAATCATTTTTTTACGCCGAAGAATCGCGGCAAGTCAAAATTAAAAAACTTGTGCACCGATGAAGACATTTTTTTCATTTTCATAGACCAATCGGTTACTACTCCGTAAATTTTGTTTTGGTCAAACGCACCGTTCTGTCGGCTGTCTGAGCTGTAATCACGGTTATCGCCTAAAAGAAAAACTTTACCTTTTTCGACAAAGTAACCGTCTTCGTTAACTACTCCGCCCGATTGCGGAAAATTATTTATATTCCTGTCAGGGTGATTGCGTTCAGCATCGATATAACTTTCAACAACCAAGACGAACTCGTCACAGCCGTCGTATTTAATAAAAAGGCTCCCCTGTATTATTTTTACGCTATCTCCGCCGAATGCTACTACTCTTTTAATAAGTGGCGAATCGTTATCGCGCGTTACGACAACTATATCGCCATAGTCTGGTTTTGCGCTTCTGCTAACGTAAACGTAATCGCCTCCAGGAGAATCTTCGTCGGGCGCACCGTTTAAAGTCGGCATCATGGAAACGTCAACAACATAAATACCGGTATAGTGCGTAACGAAAAGCAATTCTAAAACGAGTACTAACGCAATAAGAGCAATTAGAATGTTTAAAACGATATTAAATTTTGATTTACCGCTCTTTATATACAGACTGCGGTTTGCTTCTGAAAACATTCTTATATCAAAGCCACATTACGTTATTTACTGCAAATTCGCCTTCACAAGTAATACAGAATTTCAAACTGCGAACATAGTCGTCAAGCGCAACTCCATTCATAGTTTTAAAAAGCTTACTCTTTAAAATTATGCTCTGCCAGACACCTCCAAGAACGCTTTGACTGTATTTATAAGTTTCTCCGCTTTCAACGTCGTCAAGCGAGAATAAAACTTCCTGCGTATTATCACAAAAAATATCAATTTTCAAAACGTTTCCGTTTACCGGCGCAAACTTCGGATTGTTAATTCTGTACGTGGTAAGTCCGCACACAGAATAAATACCCTTTATTCCCTTTGCCTTAGTAACAAGTTGCGGAACCATTCCGTCATCAGTAAAAAATATTCCGCCGTGCGCTTGCGAATGAGGATCCGCAACCTTAAAGCCTTCAATACCTTCTCTGCCGGTATAAAGCACACGGCACTTACCGACGGTATTCCTGAAATTACCGCTTATTTTCTTTACGGCAATTTTGGACCAAATAGTAAAGCCGTTTGTATAACGCGCAAAACCCAAAGCGAAAATTGTTGAAGTCTTTTCATAAATATTCAGAAAGAATTCGTGCTCTGTTTCCGAAATTTTACGCTTATGCTCGCATACTGACCAATCCCTGACAGATGAATCTATGCTGTCTTCGGCAAGATACATTCCGTAATCTTCAACGATACCCTGCGAATCCAGCTTAAGATTCGCAATAAGATTATCGTCCTCGTCTATAGTTACGTTTAATTCTACGGGTTTGGGTATAAATACTTGCCTGTGTTTTAAATGTTTATCTAAAAACATAAACATATCCGCCGTACTCTTTGAATCTATTGACGCATCGCAACGGACAGAATATGTTATAACGCTTTCCGCAGCAAAATCGTGATTTATGCGTGAAAAGGTATCGTAAGCTCTGTCATAGTCAAATCTTCCGTCGTTGGTTGAGCATAACATTAGAACGGGACTTTTAACATAAGGCGCATATGCCTGCGAATCAATACCTCCGATAAAGCGGTACCTTTCTTCGTCAAGCTCCTGCTCAACCGGTCTGAATTTACTCATACCTGAGTACGCCTTCCAGCCTGCGGCGCAGGCAGTAACTATACAGGAAAACTGCTTTGCAACACCCAGCTTCCACGCTACTTCGCCGCCGTCTCTTATTCCAAGAACTGCAATATCTTTGCTTGAAGTCCGCTCTTTAATATACTTATGTGCGTAAATACCCACAGCAACCCATTCAAACCAACAGGTTTTATCTGCAGAATCGTCAACAAAATCTTTACGCCTGCCGCATCTGGACGCATTTGCGTAATCAATGACACTGGGATAAAGCGTGGAAAACTCCGTATCCTCCCATTCTCCGCGGTAATCAACCATAAACGCAGAGTAGCCTTTCTTTACGAAAAGCTTTAAAAGACCTGTATCTATGCCGTCGGTGCTGTCAGGTAAAATCAGTACGGTTTCCGAGGAGGGCGCTTTTTCGTCGCTTGCGAACACGCCGAAAATTTTCACCCTACCGTCACCCGTATCTCTGCCGAGAAAGCTGACGCTTTCAAGTTTTACTCCGTCGCTAACCGTTTCTTTAAGAGTGACGGCAGTCAAATCAAGAGAATCGTCAAAGTTATCGCAAAGTGTTGTCGGTGTTATAATGTTTGGCAAATTTTTCTCCTAAGCCACGGTTATTTATGCCGTGAATTGTTGAAGGGTTAAAAAGTAAATCAAATAAGCCGAAAAAAAATTTACGGCAAATTACGACAAATGTAATTGATTTTTTTCATTCTTACACTTATAATATAATTTACTTAAATATTATAGTCCTTTTAGTAGAATAAATCAAGCGTTGAAACGGAGTTTGGAAAAATGGCTTTGATTTCGGTTTCAGACGATCTGGCAAAAAAATCATTTACTATCGTCGAAAACAAATTTATAACTAAATATATGCCTGTTTTGGAACCAAATGCGGTCAAAGTATATCTTTACTCACTTTATCTTTATCAAAGCGGGTCAACATCTTATACGTTTGAAGATATGGCAAAAAGCTTATCTTTAACTGATAACGAGCTTAAAAACTACTTTGAATATCTTGAAGAGTTTGAATTGGTTTCGGTAATTTCAATTTCACCTTTTGAAGTTAAAATTCTTGAAGCCGATAACATTTACGGAACACCGAAGAAATTTAAGCCCGAAAAGTACGCAGATTTTACTAAAAACGTTCAAAACGTTATTAAGGGCAGAATGATTTCCCCCAACGAATTCAGAGAGTATTTTTTACTGTTGGAAGAATACGGCTTTGAACAGAACGCACTTATAATGATTATTACCTATTGTGTTAATCTTAAAGGCGATAATATAAGATTTCAATATATTAAGAAAGTAGCAAAAAGCTTTGCCGACGACGGTGCAACGACGACGAAAAAAGTTGACGAGCGGCTTTCAGCTTACACTGGCTCCACCCCTTCGCTTATTAAAATATTTACTGCGGCAGGAATAAACAAGCAACCAGACATAGACGATGACAAGCTTTATAAAAAATGGACGGATGAATTTGAATTTAACGACGAATCAATAACCGCGGCGGCAAAGTTCTTTAAAGCTAAAACCGCGGATAAGCTTGACAGTGCACTTACAGAGCTTTATAAAAGCAAGAAATTCGACGTTAAAGAAATAGAAGATTATTGTAAAAATAAAAACTCAGTATACAATGCAACAATAGACATTGCGCGCGCGCTTGGCGTTTATATGCAGAATACTGCACCTTACATAGAAAACTACGTCAATATTTGGTATAACTTCGGCTACTCCTTCCTGAGTATGAAGACAATTGCGAATTATTGCTTCAAACACGGCAAAAATTCATTCGGAGATATGCACGAATTTGTAATTAAACTTTTTGATGAAGGAATCGTCGACGATAAAAGCATTAATGCAAAGCTTGCTTCCCTTGATGCTGAAGATGCATTTATAAAAGAAATTTTAAACGCCTGCGGACTTACCAGAAAAGTGATTGAATGGGACAGACAAAGTCTTGCAAAGTGGCGAGAATGGAATTTCTCTGATGAAATGATTTTGGAAGCGGCTAAGCTTTCATCCGGAAAGTCAAACCCCACAGCATATATGAACGGTATACTTTCCGCTTGGAAAGCCGAAGGTATTACAAACACAAATGATGCGATTAACCGCATTTCGGGTAGCAAAAATTCAGCGACTGCGGACCCTCATGCATCACGCGCGGCAATTGAACAGCATTTCTATGATTTAAGGCATGCAGCCGAAGACGCAGCCGAAAAAGCATTAAGCCGCGCTACTGACGACAGCGTATACGGTGAAATATATAAGCAGATAAACGAACTGTCAATCGAACTGGCTTTTGCCGAAATCCGTGACGAAGAAAAAGCCCGCAATATTACAGAACGTATTGCAAAGCTTAACTTGGAAGGCGACAAGCGGCTAAATGAAATGAATATTGATAAAGCTGATTTCGCCCCTCACTATTCCTGTAAACTTTGTAATGATACTGGATACGATAAAGACGGTAATGCTTGCGAATGCATGAAAAAATATATTTTGACTTTAAAATAAAACAATGGGACGGATTTCTCCGTCCCATTGTTTTATGAAAAAACCGCTAAATACAGTGGTTTTTGGAGCTGCTAACCGGACTTGAACCGGTGACCTCGTCCTTACCAAGGACGAACCCTATTTTTGTTAAAGGACGTGCCCTACCTATTTAAATGCGACATAAACAACTATATATTGTGTTTTATTACGTATTTTTAGCTATTATAACACAAGAACAAAAAATTTGCAGACAATTATATTTAATAAACGTCTGCAAATGTCTGCAATTATTTAGGTTTAGGCAGTTTTAGAGCGTTTAAAAATATTATTCTTTAATAGAATTGAAAAACTCAAAAGATTTTTCTAACATTGAAATCAGTTCATTATTTTCAAACATAACAGTATATCTTACACATACATTTAATTGATTTATCTTGCATCTTTTAATCTTAAAATTCTATTAATTGATTTCACAATTTGAAAGCAACTCTACAAATCCATTATAATTATGGTGCATATTCTTTTCCCCGTTTGACATTAAATAGTTATACATTCTCACAGAAGGAATAAATGCTTTCGGTGTCTTTACACCGATATAACAGTAGGCTTCATTCATTGTAAGGGTATTCAGATAAATTGTTTCTTCATCCGTTATTGTTTGAATTTTGTATTTGAACTTATCTTCTTCGTCCATATACTTTGATAAATCTTTTTGCTCTTTTATTTTATCAAAATTGATATATTCGTTTTTCGGCAACACAAGATATTTCAACAGAATCGGAGAAAACAAATCCATTTTTGCAATTAACTTTGGTTCTAAAAATGCCATTTTCCATATAGGTGAAACAAATAGAACTGCACAATTTGAAGATATTGGATACAGCTCAAAATTATCGAGATAACTATTTTGATTTGCTATTTCTCTACGGGCAATCTCATCAAAATTATCTCTGCCATATAATTGTTTACCTATTTCTTTCGCCGCTTTTATATAAGCCTGCTCTTTTTCTTTCGCTATTTTAACAGGGATTCGTTCCGTAACATAGCCAATATCATTTATGCAGAATTCACTGTTCGATTTAATAATCATCATAAACGATGAATTTGTGTCTATCACGTGCTTTTTAACCCCTACCATTTCAGATTCCAAAAGGTCGCTCCATTTGCCATCCAAAATCGTAAGCATTTCTCTTTTCCAAAATTCTTCTTCCGTTTCTCCTTCTGCAATATTGTATTGACTTAACTTAAAGCCTTGACGCAGCGTTGTATAATTAGTTCTATTCTTCGGTGTACGATAGTGTTGTAAAAGAAAATATTTTTTTATAGTTACTAGCTCTTTGCGTGTAAACACAACTTCGTCATTAGAATTGCAAATTCTATCGAACAACTCAACCATAGGTCTTTCGATAATCTCATTGAACTTAATTTCTAATTCTTTAATGTCGCATCCACTATGTACATCATAGAGATTGGTCTCATAAAATGCACTATCCGTATTCCTATAATTCACAGCAAACTTTATTAAATCAAGTACACAAATTTTGTACTTACCATTGTCTGTTTTTACCGCAAAATTTTTTAACAACCGATTTTGTATGTAGTGATTACGATTAAACATTTTTTCTTACCTTTTATAATTAAGTTTCATTTCTGATTATAAGCCATTTGGCAATTTCAACTTGCAAATATAATCGCCAATCATTAGAAAAATAATCAAATGAAATGTACTTCCCAAGTACGGGACTCATTATGCTTAATTGAATACGCGCCCATTCTGAATTGGTGGTAGAATATTTCGCATTTAAAAATCTTCCAACATCTTTTAAGACTTCATGCGTTGCTCCGTTCTTAATAGAAAATTCAATTACATTCAACATTTCTTTCATGTGTAAATAATCAAGTTTGAACGGTTCATCTATGAATGAGAAATCTTCATTTAATCTGTCTTCAATCGCATAACTTGGAAAGAGATAAATCATCTTTTCCATCTCATAATAATATTCATGTAATTCTTCTATATTTCCATCACTAATTGCTTCGCACATAAAGTTCTCATCCAAAAAGTCCATTGTTTGTAATTTGTTATGTACTTTTTCTATTCCTTTTTTCAGATCTTCTTTATAACAAGTTAATGCCGTCTCTTTCTGTTCATCATTGTAATGAGTTTTAAATATCGCACGCCACGTTTTAGCTTTATATTCCCATCCCCCACATCTTAAATGTATTTCATTTTCTAAATTTATTAAGTAATCATCATAACTCGCACACTCCGACGGCAACAAAATGTGTTTGTTTCTCATTTTTTCTATCTGCTTTACATTGTAATCATTTATAGCGGTTATAATATCATTTATAAACATATATCGCTTGTTTATATAGTGGAATATTTGTTTATTTCTAATAGGAATATATTTGCTAAATTCCATATCATTTCGATACACTCTTACAATAAAATCAGCCTTTTGTAGTGCTTTCTCATTACTAAACATTAACTGACTTGTGACACTTCCTGCTATATTTATATAGGGGCACCATTCAGGTTGATTGCCCTGATATTCTTCATGAGCATTTGTAGTGAGCGGATGAACTGAACACAATGAACGTAAATACTTAAAATATTTCTCGTCATTTCCTTTTCCGTTTATTCCCTTATTATGAAAAGACGACATATCGTTATCCGAATTGTATTTTACCCCATATACATTACCAATAATTGTAATACAATCAATAAGGGTTTGCCCATAATTAAACAAATCACTAAGCGCAAAGATACCTTCCTTTGATTGTGTTAAATCCAAAGAATTACAATGTTCAACTAAATCATCTATTCTATCCAAAGCTGCGCAAATACAATTAAACGCATTGCTTTTTTGTTTGATTCCTTTTTTATCAGAAGGAAATTGAAATTCCGATATTTTATCAAATGAAAAATTATTGATTTCGTTGACTTTATCTCGAAGTTTCTCATTAAGTTGTATATCTAATTGTATTTTCAAAACTTCACCTAATTTTGTTTTACTATTTATCTATTTTAATTGAATTATATCAAAATTTAAGAATAAAAACAAGCGTACACACACGAAAAAGAGCGACCACTGTCGCTCTTTTGTATTTACATTTCCATTTCACTTTTCTTTTTTATTACCGAAAATAGTTCTTCTAAATCGGATATATTATTTTGTGACATAAAGTCGGAAACTTTTTCCATCATCAACATTTTATCCGCTTGTCCCATTTTTTCATCAAGTTGTTTATATTGTATATCCGCATTATTTTTTGACGATCCATGATACTTATGCTTAGGCTCATCCACCGCTTGTAAAGCTGTATCATAACGACTGTCAAAAATACCTATTGCACTTTCAAGATATTTATTGTCGCGTACAGTATTATAAATCATTGTAGTTTCTATTTTGCGGTGCCCCATAAGAGCCTGTACAACACGTGGATTTGTGTTCTGCTCAAACAAAGTATTTGAAAATGTATGCCGCAATTCATAAAAATGAATGCCCTTTTTATGTAAGTTGTTCTTCTTAAGAAAACGGTCAAACATATGCTTCGTTCCGGAATACGAACGCAATTCCCCTTTGTTCGTGCCGAAAACGAAATCATCTGCTTCGATTAGCGAAAAGCCTGTTCCTGCTTGCATTTCCGTTCTATAATATTTCCATTCTGATAAAGCCTGTACAAGCAATTTAGGCATTGGATTTGTTCTTACGCTTCCTGCGGTTTTTGTTTTCCCAATTACCGTTTTTCGGGCAATAACATTCCCTTCTTTATCGAATTCAGGCTCAACCGTCATTCCGCGCATAACAGATAATGTTTCTTTATTAAAATCTATATCGCGCCACCTTAACCCTATTACTTCGCCCGGACGTAATCCCGCAAACATAGCGGTAAGACAAAATGCTTTGAAAAATCGATCTGTATTAAGAGCAACTAAAAACGGCTCTCTCAATTCTTCGGGTAATGCTTTCTGCTCCTTTTTTTCAGTATTTTCCTTTGCTTTTCGTTCCATTGATTTGAACTTTATTCGATCAAGCGGATTACTGTCAATCAGCCCCCTATCAAGACAATATTCAAGATATTCCGAAAATAAATATTTAATTTTCTTTACTGTATCGAGTTCGTACTTATCAAGCAACATTTTGAAATGTGGTTGTAAATTATCAATATTTAAGTCCTGTGGACGGTAATTTCCGTAAACAGGAAAAATGTGTAATTTTGCATTTCTGATGCAACTTTCAAATGTTCTGCCGCTAACCGTTGTAACTTTATAATTCATAAGCCAAAACATCATGTGGCTTTCAATTCGCACTTCTTCACGGGCTGTAACGATTTTGCCATTTTCCTTATTCATATACGGAATAAGTTTAGTCGACACTTCCGCCCGTGTTGCCCCAGTAAAAGTTTTTCGCAGTGGTTTACCGTCTTGTTTTAATCCTATAGAAATTTGAGAAATCCATAACCCGTCTTTTCTTTGATAAATGGAACCTTCGTGATTACCACGCCTTGTTGCCGATTTCTTTTTATGCTGCATAATTGCCACCCCTATCAAATCCACGTAATTGCCAAGTAACAAAAGCTAATATGCTGACCACTTTTCTATTTCCTACGCGAGTAACGGGAAAATTTGAACTACACATTAAAGCGCGTACATTATCTCTACCCAATCCTGTAAGATCAATTAGTTGCTCGCAGTCAAGATAGCTTTTACCATATTTATCCGAAAGCCGCTTTACTTCATCACTTATTAGTTGCTCAATGTTTACAATCGGATCAATTCTATAATATTTCATTAATTCCACCCCTAATTAAAATAGCCAAATATTAAATATAAAAAGGTTTGAATTGCAAAAGCAATTCAAACCCTCTATGTTATCCTACGGATTAAATTATTTTTATTCAGTTGTTACATCTCTATATCGGAACCGTCACCGTTACCCGAACTGTCATTGTCTGATTCCGTTTGCGAAGCTCCACCGCCTGCGTATATTGCAAGCCATAACTTCATACTTGTAAGCTCGCTTTCGGCAAGCAATTTCGCCATACCTTCCGTCTTGCTTTCGGGGCGAGTACTGTACTTTTCTTTATCGTGGTATGCGCCTATCGCCGCATAATATCTATCACGTTCCTCGTAACGGATATCTACGGGCAAAAGCCCCAACAAAATCATTTCGTAAATCAGAAGCAATCTGCCCGTTCTGCCGTTACCGTCTATAAACGGGTGTATGTTCTCGAACCCGATATGATGCTTTGCAAGGTTATGGAATAGCTCAACCCAATTAAAAGCGCCTCTCTCGGCAAGTTCGGCATTATGCTTACAATCCGCTTGCAACGTTTCCGCATACGCTTTCATCTTTTCGGGAACTTGCGCAGGCGAACATGGCGCATAGACTATTCTCGTCATATTGCCGACGTAGTTCTGTATCGTCCTGTATTTACCCGCTTCGTCATCGCCGCGCAAAACAAAACCGTGTACTCTCTTAATAAATTCTTCGGTCATCGGTTGTTTTGTTTTAACAGACTCGTAGAGATAATCGAACGCCTGCTTATAACCGACTATATCTTCGCTTTCCCTTAAAGAGTGTGCACCCGTTACTATGCCTTTTTCAATAAGCAGCTTTGTTTCGTCAAACGTAAAGGTATTGCCCTCTATGGCGTTAGAGTTATGGCTTGCGCTGATAGAAAACTCATTATTAAAATACTTGAGTTCCCCTGCCGAAAGCGGGCGAACTTTTTTCATTTGAGCATAGCTATCACTTATATCATTTATGATGTCTATATACTTTTGTTGTTCATCCATTTTTTTAGACATAGCCGTTGCTCCTTTCTCTTGATATTATACTAATTTTAGAGCTAATAGTCAAGGTTAATTAAACCGCGCTACCATTCTTATTTGACAAGACAAAACATTTTCCTGTATATCAGCGGTAAAGTATCGAAATTAAGCTCGCCTTCCTGCAACGAAACAACTTTTACTCCATTCTCATTCAAAAATCGTATTTCGCTTGTTGCTTCTATTGGGGTACCGCCAAAAGTCGCAAGACAAGGCATTATAAGAACGTCAAATTCCTTATACATAGCCATTCGCCGTAAATCCCACAATGTTGTATTAAACTGCATTTCGGCTTTTCCGTACTCACGGTAGATACGCACAATAATCTTGTCATTACATTTTGCATACTCATTCAAAAAACGTTCTTGCGCCCATATCTCTGAACTGTCTTTTTTTTCCGATCTACAAAGAATAACCACTCTTTCTTTTTTAGCCATTACTGCATTTACATTCATTTATCTGCACTCCTTTTATAAAAAATTAATGGGTTTGAATTGCCAAACGCAAATCAAACCCTCTCTGTTATCCAACGGATTAAATGATTTTATTAAATTTATTTTATTATATCATTTCAAATTACATTTGTAAAGAATTCAGAACATTTTTTGTAGATACGTTCCCATTAAATATTTAATATCTTTCAAAATCAGATTTAATTTTTAA
>CAMWNA010000022.1 GCA_947175515.1 uncultured Clostridia bacterium
ATTATATTCGCCGCGCCCCGTTTTTTAAGTTAAAATTAATACTTATTTTTTAATGTATTATCTCAATAAAATAAGCTTTTTCTTTGCTCTGGTTATAGCCGTGTATAGCCAACGGTTTTTGTCCTCCTTAAAAGCAAAGCTTTCGTCAAAAACAACAACGTTATCAAACTCGCTGCCTTGCGCTTTATGACAGGAAATGCAGTAGCCGTATTCAAAACGGTTTAATGTAAACGCGCCTACGGGTTCGCCATTGTCGTCAAACTTTTCAAAATAGTCGCCGTGCTTATAGCGGAATTGTCCGTCGGTAAATATTCCCGTATCAAACGGCAGGGCCTCGGGACATAGCTCGTCCAAAAATTCCGGTTTGAACTGCATAAAACCTATACCCGAAGATTTATCGTAAAACGGGTCGTAAACGGTGCCGATAATTCCGTTAACAAGGTTAAACCGCATCTCTCCGTCAATATACTGTTCCCAATTGTTCAGCGTGCAGATAAGCTTATCTCCGCTTTCGGGAAGAGAGCCGCGATTTTTCAGCTTTCTTATTTCATCGTTAATTGCCGCACGCGTTTTATTCGTTCCGCAAATAATCTGGTCTGCTTTTAGAAGATAATTTTTTCTGCGCTCGCCGAAAAACTTTCGCTTGCTCATAACCGATACGCAGTCTCCGTACCTAACGTAAGGAATATATTTTCCCTCGCGTGCCATTTCGGAAAGCTTGATTATCGGGTTGTCAAGTTGCTGCCTTACTATTGTTCTCAGCGTATAGTCGGGCGCTTGCAGACAGGAATTCAAACCCTCGACGGGAGGAAGCTGTGCATTATCACCGCATAGAAGAAGCTTTACGCCGAACTCCGTCAAGTCTAAAAGTACGTCGTCGGAAACCATTGAAGCTTCGTCTAAAACGATAAGCTTTATAGACTTGTCAATGCTTTCGCGCCTGCGGAATGTCAGCTTTTCGATTTTTACCTTTTTTCCGTTCAGCTCAATTTCTTTTTCTTCAGTAATCGACTGGTATATGAGTCTGTGAAGAGTAGTAGCGGCAATTCCGTTCCTTATAAGCACGGTTGCGGCTTTCCCCGTCGGTGTTACGAACGCCGCGCTTTCGTCCGGTATTAATCCCAAGGTTTCGCAAACTACGTGCCGTAAAAGCGTGGTTTTGCCTGTTCCTGCAAAGCCCGCTAGCACGAAGGTCTGGTTTGCGGAATGTAAAAACCAGTCCTCGATTAATTTGTCTGCCGCTTTTTGGTCGGCGGTAAGCTGTTCGTCCATAATAGCATTATAACATTTAAACTTTTGTTTTTGCAAGTAATTGAACAAGTGGAGCGGCGAAATACGTAAATTAAATGAAATATTAAATTCAATTAAATTTAGAAGGCATATTGACTAACGGAGAAAAGTGTTATATAATAAAATATGGTAAATCTGTCAATTAATGGAGGATAGTAATGGGCTATAAAACCAAAGAATGGCGCAACGATATGCGCGTTACCGTTGACTTTAACTATATGATGAGCGAATCGCTCGGCAAACACGGTATTAAAAAGACCGAGTTGAACTCTCTCAAAGACAAAGCGGAGGACGCGTTTAATTATGTTGCCTTAAACAGGGGCAAGGACGACCTGTATATGGGTTGGACGGAGCTTCCCTACAATCAGGACGCAATCGTTGCGGATATACTTGCAACGGCAAAGGAAGTAAGGAAGAAATTTAAATACTTCGTCGTTTTAGGTATCGGCGGCAGCGCTTTGGGTCCCATTATGGCGTTCAATGCGTTAAAACATCTGCACTATAACGAGCTGTCGCAAAAGGATAGAGGAGGTCCCAAATTCTACGTTGAGGACAACGTCGACCCTGTCAGAATGCAGGCGCTTCTTGACGTTATAGAGCCCGAAAAAACCTGCTTTAACGTTATTTCCAAATCCGGAGCAACTAGCGAAACTATGACGCAGTATTTAATTATTGCGGACATCTTAAAGAGGAAGGGCGTAAACCTTCCCGATAATATGATATTCACGACCGATGCAAGCCGCGGCAACCTTATCAAAATCGACCAGACCTTCGGCGGCAAGTTCAAGAAGTTCGTTCTCCCCGACGGCGTCGGCGGCAGATTTTCCGAGCTTTGTCCCGTCGGACTTCTTCCTGCGGCGGTACTCGGCATAGATATTAAGGGCTTGCTTGCAGGTGCGGCTTATATGGACAGCCTCTGCTCGCGTCCATCGATTTTCAAAAACCCCGCGCTCGCTTGCGCAGCGTTGCAGTATATCACTATGTTGCAGGGCAAAAACATTAACGTGCTTATGCCCTATTCGGACAACTTAAAGCTCATTGCAGACTGGTACTGCCAGCTTTGGGCGGAATCCTTGGGCAAAGCTGTTGACTTCAACGGAAAGGTAGTCAACGCAGGCACGACCCCTGTAAAGAGCCTTGGCGTAACAGACCAGCATTCGCAGGTACAGCTGTATATCGAAGGACCTTTCGACAAGGTAATAACTTTCATTTCCGTTGAAAAATACGGCTGTGAAATGAAGATACCCCACGGCTGTGAGGATATCCACGACGTCGGCTTCCTCGGCGGACATACCATGCAGGAGCTTATTCAGGCAGAAAACAAAGCCACGGCTTACGCGCTTATGCGTGCAGGCAGAATGAACTACACGATAAATATGCCCGAAATCAATGCGTTCACTTTGGGTCAGCTTCTGTATATGCTTGAAATGCAGACGGCTTACACGGGCGCACTTTTGAATATCGACACGTATAATCAGCCCGGCGTTGAAAACGGCAAAAAGGCTACGTTCGCCCTGCTCGGCAAAAAAGGCTACGAAGCCCAGAAAGCCGAAATGGACACCGCGCCCGAGCTTGACGATAAATACATAGTTTAAAATTCGGTTGTTTATAATGCACCCCGAAGTTTTTAAAAAATTTATAGGGGGCATTTAACTTAAATGCTTTAAATTGAAAAGGAAATCATTATGTCACTACTTAACGGTAAAGTCATAAAAAAAGCATATATGAAGCGTTACGTCGTTCCTATCGAACCCGAAGAATATATCGATGAAAATGGTATGGAAAGACGGGACAAAGAATTCCGATATTTTATGGTTTTAGACCAAAATAACTATGCTTACGTTATACCTGCGGTTAACAGAAACGGAAATTGCGTAAAAGCTTATGAAATAGAGGATATCGTTGAAGCGGCGAACGGTAATAAAGAAGCGCGGACTATTATAGAAAATATCAAACGCGAGCTTAGAAAAGATTACTGTCGTTCTAATATGTTAGACGCTAGGTGGGCGCAAGAGTTATATGAAGGTACTTTGAGTATCTTTTTAGATGCTTATAATAATTCTCTTCAAGAAAGAAATTTACCGTCTAAAACTATGAACGATATGCCGGCAACGGTAAAAACCGAAAACAATTTCACGTATGAGGAAATAGAAACGGTTTTATTCAATGCGGTAATTCCCGAGTGATTAATATGTTAGCTTTAATAATTACATTATCAGTAGTTGCCTTTTTGCTGTGCTTAATATTTGCACTTGCGATAATAAGCGACAAAATTGCGTTCGGCAGGCGGTACGATAAAATTCCTCTTTTAAAATACTTCACCGCGGAAGATTTTAATTTGACCGCCAAACCCGTTTCAACGGGCAAGTATTTAAAGGGCTTTGTCTATAAAAACGTTCAAGCCGAACAGAACGGAAAGGTGGTTGTTTTCTGCCACGGTATGGGGCCAGGGCATATTGCTTACACAACGGAAATAGCGTACTTTTGCAACCTCGGCTACACGGTAGTCGCATTCGACAGTAAAGGATGTAACTTTTCTGGCGGCAAAAATATAAAGGGTATGTACGAGGGTGTGAAAACCGCAACCGCGGCAATAGATTTCGCACAAGCAAAATTCAAGGGCGCGCCTATCTATCTTATCGGTCACAGCTGGGGTGCGTACTCGGCGCTATGCGCTTCAGCGGTAAGGAAAGTGAATGCCGTGGTTGCAATCAGCGCGCCGAGCACTCCGTCAAAAACAATTCAAGAAGGTGCTGTAAACGTGGGCTTACCAAAGCCTGTGGCTGCGGTTCTTCGCCCGTTCTGGTGGCTTGTTAACCTTTTTAAATACGGAGCAAAGGGAAACGCTAACGCGGCAAAACGCGCAGAAAAGAACGGCACGCCGACTCTTTTAATTCACGGCGATTGCGACAAAGTCGTCGGCAAATCGAAGGCGGTTTTCTTTAAAGCCGACGGTGAAAATATAGAAAAGCTTTTGTGTAAGGTTAAATATCATAATCCGTACAATACGCAAAGCGCAGAAAAGCTTTTAGCCGAGCTTTCCGCAAATCTTTCCAAGGCTTCAAAAATGACGGATAAGGATAGGGAGTATTTTAACGGATTCGACTATTGCGCCGCCACAGAAGAAGATAAAGAGGTTATGACGAAAATTTCTGAGTTCCTTAAAAGCAATTAAAAACGGCAAGCCGACGGAGCAAATTCAGCTCCGTCGGCTTTTGTACGTGTGGTTCCGTGAGGCATTTATTTATAGTATTTTTAAATTGTACAATTTCTGAATATACCAAAGTGGGATAATTGTATTATACCGTTTTGGTATAATATTGTCAAGTATATTTATGGATAAAATAAGATTAAAACAATTGCGCGAAAGCAATAATATTACTCAGCTCAGACTTGCTTTGGACTTGGGAACCAATCAGAATACTATAAGCAGGTATGAAACGGGCGAGAGGGAAGCAGACTATTCAATGCTCATAAAAATTGCCGATTATTTTAACGTTTCTTTAGACTATTTGCTGTGCAGAACGGATAAGAAATGATATAGAATATTTTTTCAAAAATATTATCAAAAATAATTGACAACTTTTTTCGTATAATATATACTCAAACTAACGTATGGCTTTTAGAGTCCATGCAAATATTTAGCGGTTTTAAGCCGCATTATTGATTGAGTTAAAAGCTCAAATTTTATAAGTTTAATAGTGCCTTAAAGGCGTCACTTGTGAAACGGTCAATAAGAGTAGTAAAAGTATTTGCTATATAGACTCTGAAAGAGGTAATCAAGAAATAGAAAGCGCGGTATAATTCCGCGCGCTGTAAAAAGCATTTACAGGACGGCTTTAAGCAAGCCGTCCTTATTTTTCGCTAAAATTCGCGTTAACTTGGCGGCTTCAGTATTCGGAACAAGGAGAAGAAATGAGCAAAAGCGAAAACATTATAGAGCTTATCGACGTAAAAAAAGTTTACGATGGTGACACGGTTGCGGTTGAAAAATTTAACCTGCAGGTTAAAAAGGGCGAATTCGTTACCTTTTTAGGTCCGTCCGGCTGCGGAAAAACAACAACTCTCAGAATGATTGCAGGGTTTGAATTGCCTACGTCGGGTCAAATTCTTTTAAACGGTGAGGACATAAGCAATCTCCCCCCGAATAAGCGTCCCGTAAACACGGTTTTTCAAAAGTACGCGCTTTTTCCTCATCTGAACGTATATGAAAATATTGCGTTCGGTCTGCGTCTTAAAAAGGTTGAAGCTACCTTCAGAAACGATGCCGGCGACACGTATACGAAAAAAATAAAGCTCACCAAAGGCGAGATAGACAAAAAGGTTAAAAAAGCCCTTGAAATTGTAGATTTGGAAGGTTTTGAAAAACGCAGCGTTTCCACGCTTTCGGGCGGACAGCAGCAGCGTATCGCAATAGCCCGTGCAATCGTAAACGAGCCGGAAATTCTCCTTTTGGACGAACCTTTGGGCGCGCTCGATTTGAAAATGCGCAAAGAAATGCAGATTGAGCTTAAAAATATGCACAAGCGCTTAGGTATAACCTTTATTTACGTCACTCACGATCAGGAAGAGGCGCTTACAATGTCCGACAAAATCGTAGTAATCAACGACGGCGATATCCAGCAAATCGGCACGCCTACCGAAATTTACAACGAACCCGTAAACACTTTCGTTGCCGACTTTATCGGGGAAAGCAACATCTTCAACGGTACGGTTGTAGGTAAACTCAAAGTAAAATTCTGCGGCGCCACGTTCGACTGTCTTGACGACTATGAAATAAACCAGCTTGTTGACGTAGTCGTCCGTCCGGAGGATATAAAAATCTGTCCTGTCGGCGAAGGACAGCTAAAAGGCAAAGTCATTTCCTCAGTGTTCAAAGGCGTGCATTACGAAATTACCGTTGGAATCGGCAAATTTGAAATAACTATTCAAAGCACTCAAAATGCTCCCGTAGGCGGAAATATAGGTATGCGCATTGAGCCCGACGGAATTCATCTTATGCAAAAGGTCTACACCGTAAACAAATACGACGGAGTAATTACCAGGACCAATGCGGTGCAATTTGGCGACGGCGAATTCGAATGCGACGTAACCCAGCTTTACAAAGGCTCGCACCTTGACGAGGAGGGTTATTTAATCACCGCTCAGGGCGAAAAAATCGATTTATCCGGTGTTGCCGTAAACGTAGAAGTTGACACGCACGATATTTTAATGACCGACGAAAAGGAGAAAGGCGGCGCACAGGGTAACATCATTTCTATGATTTATAAGGGCGACCATTACCGCTACATAGTAAGAACGGAGGAAAACGAGGAGGACTACGTTTTATCCTGCCCCGACTTATGGAACACAGGCGATTTGGTAGGAATTATTATCCCTAAGGATAAAATAAAGCTGTCCTTAAAACCTGTTGAAGGGGATAACGTAAAATGAAAAAACTGCGCTTTAACAGAAGCCAGCTATGCATACCGTACGCTGTGTTTTTAATTCTGTTCGTAATCGCGCCTCTCGTCGTAATTTTATATTACGCGTTTACCAACGGAGAGGGGCAGTTCACGTTCAAAAACTTTGCAAGCTTTTTCTCAAGCACAAACACGCTTGGCACCCTTTTGGAAAGCTTTGCTTTGGCTATTGTAACAACTATCGTTTGCCTATTAATCGCATATCCCACGGCGTATATTTTAGCGCGCAGTAACTTCAAAAAGAAATACGTTTTACTGCTTCTGTTCATTCTGCCGATGTGGATAAACTTTACTTTAAGAATTACGGCTTTAAAGGAAGTACTGTCCGTCATTGAAGGCAACATATCTAAATATCAGTTTTTAAATTCTGTTATAGGTATGACGTACGACTTTCTGCCGTTTATGATTTTGCCGCTGTACACGTCGCTATTAAAGCTTGATAAAAGCCTTTTGGAAGCCGCGTCTGATTTGGGTGCGAGCAAATTCACCGTATTTCTGCGCGTAACGCTGCCTCTTTCCGTTCCCGGAATAATTTCCGGAATGACGATGGTTCTGCTGCCGTCTATGACGAATTACGTAGTGTTGGATATGCTACATAACAGCACGTTTATAATGGGCAGCTTAATAGGCAGCTATTTCAACGCTTACGACTGGAACAACGGTTCGCTTATATCAATAGTTCTGCTCGTTATTATATTTATAGTAACGTTGGTTACTAACCGTTTCAGCGATGAAGATTCAAACTCAAGGGGGGCGGTATTATGAAAAAAGTTTGGCATATCTGCTGGCTTGCGCTTATCCTGCTGTTTATATACGTTCCCGTGCTCGTGCTTGCGGTATACAGCTTTACTGACGCGTCAATGGTCGGCGGAAATATAAGCGGTTTCTCGTTCGAAAACTATTTAAACCTTTTTAAAAACGAAGATTTAAGAAGTATGATTTTCGGAACGCTTCTTCTGGCTGTGGTTTGCGCAGTAATAGCAACCGCCTTGGCAACGCTCGGCGCAATAGGTTCGTTCTATTCAAAAAAGCTTCCCAAAACTTTGCTACACAACGCAAACCAGATTCCCGTAGTAAATGCGGACATAGTTACGGGCTTTTCAATCTGCATACTTTTAATAGTAATTCTCCGCGTCAATAAGGATACGTATATCCCCCTCGGCTTAGGACACGTGGTTTTATGCGCGCCGTTCGTCTATCTTTCCATACTTCCCAAGTTAAAGCAAATGGACAACAGCCTTTACGAAGCCGCGCTTGACTTAGGCGCAACTCCCGCACAGGCGCTTTTCAAGGTCGTAATTCCCCAGCTTATCCCTGGAATTTTATCCGGTTTTATGCTCGCGGTCACGCTTTCTTTGGACGACTATTTCATAACTACATATACAAAGCCTTCTGCGTTCGATACTATAAGCACATACGTCGTCAATGCAACGAAGGGCAGCCAGACTGAAATTAAAACCGCGCTTTGGGCGCTTTCCACACTGATATTTTTAATAGTCGTAGTCATAGTTGTTTTAATGAATGTTCTATCCGGCAGGAAGAAGGAGGCGCGCAAATGAAAAAGCAAATTAAAAAGCTTAAAAAGATAGCCGCTGTTTCCGCCGCGCTTACGCTTGTCGGAGCATACGGCGCAGTGTTTGCCGGTTGCGCAGACAAGGACGAAACTATTACCCTCCGCGTTTCAAGTTGGGAAGAATATATCGACCTCGGCGGTTGGAGCGACGACGAATTAATTGAAATTGATAACCCTTATAATGAGGAACTGGGCGGAATAATCGGTAAAAATTCAATGGTGGACGATTTTACCGAATGGTTTAATTCCACGCACGATTTCAAGGTAAAGGTGGAGTATTCAACCTTCGGTACAAACGAGGATTTGTATAACCGTTTAAGCTTGGGCGACGTTTATGACTTAGTGTGCCCTTCCGACTATATGCTTATGAAGCTGATTGCCGAGGGCGCGTGCGAAGAATATTCCGATGAATTTTTACAAAGCGGCGAGTATGTAAAAAGCGTTTCACCTTATATTAAAAGCGTATTCAAAGATTACGGTTGGGAAAATTACGCCGCCTGCTATATGTGGGGCACAACCGGCGTAGTTTACAACCCTGAAAAATTAGACGATATTTCCGACGTAAAAAGCTGGGATATCCTCTTAAACGAAAAATACAACCGCATGGTAACCATAAAAGATAACGTGCGTGACGCATACTTCGTAACGCTTGGGATACTAAATAAGGAAGAGCTGAAAGGCGAGCTTTCCAAAGATAAGCGCAGTGAAATTTTAAACGACGTTGACAGCGAAACCATAAAAGCAGCAGAGCAGGTTTTAAAGGACATAAAGGATAATGTTTACTCCTTTGAAACCGACGCAGGCAAGTCGGATATGGTTACGGGCAAAGTCGTTGCAAATTACCAGTGGTCGGGCGATTCAGTGTATATTATGGACGAAGCCGAAAGCGACGAAAAAAGCCCTGTAGAGCTTTGGTATTCAGTTCCCGAAGAATGTACCAACCTTTGGTTTGACGGCTGGGTAATGCTGAAAAGCGGCATTGACGGCAACGCGCAAAGAAGAACGGCTGCGGAAGCCTTCGTCAACTTTCTGTCCCGTCCGGATAACGCCGTGCGCAATATGAACTACATCGGCTATACTTCTGCAATCGCAGGCGAAACCGTGTTCAACTATATGAAATGGAACTACGGCGTGGAAGAAGACGCAGAGGACGTATATGAATACGATTTAAGCTACTTCTTTGGCGGCGACCACAAAATTGCCACCGACGCCGCAAGCTTCGACTTCGAGGACGGTGACCGAACGGTTATAAACCGCGGCAGACAGCTTTTTGCCCAGTACCCGTCTGAAAGCGTAATTGAAAGAAGCACCGTTATGCTTGATTTCGGCGATAAGCTGGGCGAAATAAACCAGATGTGGATAAACGTCCGCTGCCTTGATTTAAAGGATATATCACCGGTAACATACTGCATTGTTGCCGTAATAGCGGTAGTTATTGTAACCGGCATATTGCTATACGTTTTCCGTTACAAAATATTCACGGGCTACAAACCGAAAAAAGGATACAAAAAGGTAGAAAATTAATGACATAACCAAAAAAGCGATAGAAAAAATCTATCGCTTTTTTGGTTTGATTAATCAGGCAAGAACAGTTCGTTTGCATCAATATCTAGCACATACATTAAATTATAAATATCGAATATGCTTGGTTCTCTGCGACCTTGTTCCCAATTTGCATATGTGCTTATGTGTATGCCTAATTTTTCGGCAACCGTTTTTTGTGAATAAGTTTTTTCAATTCTAATGTTTCGTAACTTTTCACAGAAAATATTTTTGATTAATTCAACACGGTTTTGGCTTTTATCTTCCATTAATTGCGATAATGTTTCCATAAAACCACCTCACAAAAATATTTTACTAAATAGTAGTCAAAATGACTTGACAATAGTCATAGTGACTACTACAATATAATTATAGTCATAACGACTATATGTGCTTAATTGAAGTTCTGCAACACTAAAATAGGCAGGCTATATAGCCTGCCTATTTTAGTGTAATTATTAAATGTCATTCTGAGCAAAGCGAAGAATCTCAACCTTATTAAAAAATAATTGCCGCACGCGAAAGCGTGCGGCAATTAACTTTGCTGTTATATTTTTATTATTCCTTTTCGGAAAGCTTCTTGTAGCCTTCGTATCTTTCCTTAGCGGACTCTTCCGTTCTCTTGAACAGTTCGTTCGCAACCTCAGCGCCCTGAGTTTTAACAAGTGAAGCGTATCTCGTTTCGCCTGCAAGGAATGCCTGATAGTCGCCCTTAGGCTCTTTTGAATCGAGCGTGAACTTTTCGCCGTCGGGGTTGTATCTGTAAAGCTGCCAGTAACCGCAGTCAACTGCAGACTTCTGCTCAAGCTGGCTCTTGGTCATATTGATGCCGTGGTTAATGCAGGGAGCGTAGCAGATAATAAGCGAAGGTCCGTGGTAAGCTTCTGCCTCGGTAAGCGCTTTCAGAAGCTGAGCGTTGTTCGCACCCATTGCGCACTGTGCAACGTATACGTAACCGTAGGATTTAGCAATCATGCCCAAATCCTTCTTCTTAATTCTCTTACCGGCGGAAGCGAATTTGGCAACCGCACCGATATTGGTGGATTTGGAAGCCTGACCGCCTGTGTTGGAGTAAACCTCGGTATCGAGCACGAGTACGTTTACGTCCTCGCCCGAAGCCAATACGTGGTCAAGTCCGCCGTAACCGATATCATATGCCCAGCCGTCGCCGCCGAATATCCAGATAGATTTCTTTGCAAGGCAGTCTTTGTCTGCAAGAATTTCTTTAACAAGCGCGTCGCACTCACAGCCGCAATGGTCGCATTTTTCAAGAACTTTTACAAGCTCAGCCGAAGCCTTTTTGGAAGGTTCTCTGTCTTCGAATGCTTTCAAATAATTTTCGCAAGCCTTCTTGTCGTCGCCGTTCCAAAGCTCGGCAAGCTTTTCAACCTTTGCTTTAACTGCATTTCTTCTTGCGGTGTAAGCAAGGTTCATACCGTAACCGAATTCAGCGTTATCTTCAAACAGTGAGTTTGCCCATGCAGGACCGTGACCCTGCTTGTTGGTGGTATAGGGGCAAGTGGGGGAAGAGCCGCCGTAGATTGACGAGCAACCCGTTGCGTTTGCGATAACCATATCTTCACCGAAAAGCTGGGTAACGACTTTAACGTAAGGCGTTTCGCCGCAGCCTGCGCACGCGCCCGAGAACTCGAAGAGAGGGGTAGCGAACTGGCATCCCTTAACGGTATCTTTCTTGAATTTGGAAGTGTCAGCTTCGGGAAGCTCAACGGTGTACTCCCAGTTCTTGTCCTCGCCCTTTTCAAGCGATTCTGCAAGGGGAATCATCTTTATAGCGCCGCCGTCTTTAACAGGGCAAACCGTAGCGCACACGCCGCAGCCCATACAGTCGAGGGGTGAAACCTGCATCTTGTAATCGTAACCGGCAAGACCGATTGCCGCCTTGGTAGTAAGCGTCTTGGGTTTCTTTGCGTCGCTCTTTACAAGCGCGGGTCTTAAACAAGCATGGGGACATACGAAGGAGCAGGAACCGCACTGAATACATTTATCGGTAAGTATTTCGGGAACGAGAACCGCAACTCCGCGCTTTTCGTACTTGGTAGTACCGGTGGGAACATGACCGTCCGCATTGAACTGTGAAGACTTAAGCTTGTCGCCTTCAAGATAAAGGATAGGCTTAATAATTTCCTGATAGTAAGCGTTGTCTGCGCCCTTAACCATTTCCGCGCCTGTGGTTGCATTTGTCCACGCCGCGGGAACGTCGATTTTTATAAGGCTGCCGCCTGCCGCCGCGTCGATGGCGTTGTAGTTCATCTGAACGATAGCGTCGCCTTTTCTTGCAAACGACTTTTTAGCCATATACTTCATATATTCTATAGCTTTGTCGTAAGGCATAATCTGGGGATTGACGCGGAAGAATGCGGACTGCAGAATAGTGTTGGTTCTGCCGCGCAGACCAAGCTCCGCCGCAATCTTAATAGCGTCTATAACGTAAAGGTTGATGTGCTTTTTAGCAATATCCTGCTTAACCTTTGCCGGCAGGAATTCGTTTAATTTTTCAACCGTAACAGCGTCAGTATTGATAAGGAACGTGCCGCCTTCTTTAATATCGCTCGTCATATCGTAACGTGTTACGTACGAGGGGTTGGAGCACTGCACGAAGTCTGCGCTGTCGATTAAGTATTCGGACTGAATAGGGGTATCGCCGAAACGGAGGTGGGAAACGGTGATGCCGCCTGATTTTTTGGAATCGTAGAAGAAGTACGCTTGTGCGTGCTTGTCCGTGTGGTCGCCGATAATCTTAATCGAGTTCTTGTTTGCGCCGACCGTACCGTCGGAACCCAAGCCGTAGAATTTACAGCTCGTCGAGCCTGCGGGAGCAGCGTCGAATTTTTCGGAGAAGTCAAGGGAGGAGTTGGTTACGTCCTCATAAATACCTATTGTGAAGTGATTCTTCGGCGTTTTGCTTTCAAGGTTCTTATAGACCGCAAGCACCATAGAAGGGGTGAATTCCTTGGAACCCAAACCGTATCTGCCGCCGACAACCTTGATGTTCGTTACGCCCTTTTCAAGCAGAGCCGAGCATACGTCAAGATACAAAGGTTCGCCGAGAGAGCCGGGCTCCTTCGTTCTGTCGAGTACGGCAATCTTTTTCGTTGATTTAGGAAGTGCAGCAACAAACGCGTCCGCAACGAAGGGGCGGTACAGACGAACTTTAACAAGTCCGTACTTGTGACCCATAGTGTTAAGCTTGTTTATGCTTTCTTCAATGGTTTCGCAGCCCGAACCCATACAAACGATAACTTCTTCCGCGTTTTTCGCGCCTACGTAGTCGAACAGGTGATAGCTTCTGCCGCATTTAGCGGAAACGACGTCCATCATCTTCTGTACGATAGCAGGGGTAGCTTCGTAGTAGCTGTTGGCGGTTTCCCTGTTCTGGAAGTACGTATCGCCGTTCTGGGCGGTACCCTTCTGAATGGGGTGTTCGGGGTTTAAGGAGCGTGATTTGAAATCGGCTATGTCGGCTTCGATGCCAACCTCTTTGCATATAGCCCTAATTTCTGCATAGTCGTCGGTTTCGTCCCAAACGTCTATTTTAGCAACCTCGTGGCTGGTTCTGAAGCCGTCGAAGAAGTTAATGAAAGGAACCCTTGCTTTGAGCGTGGAAAGGTGTGCAACCAAACCTAAATCCATAACTTCCTGTACAGAGCCGTCGCAAAGCATAGCAAAGCCGGTTTGGCGGCAAGCCATAACGTCCGCGTGGTCGCCGAATATATTCAAAGAGTGAGCGGCAAGCGCGCGCGCCGAAACGTGCATAACCATGGGCATAAGCTCGCCCGAAATCTTGTACATATTGGGAATCATTAAAAGGAGTCCCTGCGAAGCGGTGTACGTGCTCGTCAGCGCGCCTGCGCAAAGCGAACCGTGAACTGCGCCTGCAGCTCCGCCTTCAGACTGCATCTCGGCAATCTTTACCTTCTGACCCCACATATTGGTTCTGCCTGCAGTCGCCCATTCGTCCGCAACCTCAGCCATAGGCGAAGAGGGGGTAATGGGGTAGATGGCTGCTACTTCCGAGAAGGCGTACGCAACGTGGCTGGCGGCGGTGTTGCCGTCGATAGTCAATTTTTTCATCAAAAAACCTCCGATAAAATATTATTGAAATTAACAATTTGTGCAAGTATTTTGCACTCATTTAATTATAAAACAATTAAAAGTAAAAGTCAACATACCTTATTAATATATTTGCTAAATTTTTAACGGATTTAGCGCGAAAAAATTTCACAGTCCGCGCTTTTTTAAAATTTTATCCGCTTATCACTTTTAACCGCTTGCAATTTGTTGTTAAAATGAATTTTTTTTGCTATAATCTACACGGAATAAGGAAATTAAAGGAAATTTTTATGCCCGAGCCTACTTCGGAAAACGTAATACAATTTGAAAACGTGAAATTCTCCTACGCCGGCGCGGAAGGGGTTTTTGCCGTTAACGGCGTAAATCTGGAAGTCAGGCGCGGTGAATTTCTTTCTGTAATTGGTCATAACGGCAGCGGAAAGTCTACGCTTGCAAGGCTTGTAAACGGACTTCTGGAAGCCGACAGCGGTAAAATAACCGTACTGGGTATGGGCGTTTCGGAGGGTAAAAATTCCCTTGAAATAAGACGGCACGTCGGTATAGTTTTTCAAAATCCCGACAACCAGATGGTTGCCTCTATAGTAGAGGACGACGTAGCTTTCGGTCCCGAAAATATAGGCGTAGAGCGCGAGGAAATAGGCAGAAGAATAGAGTGGGCGCTAAAAGCCGTCGGTATGGAGCAATACCGCGAAGCGACCCCCACGCGCCTTTCCGGCGGACAGAAGCAGCGAATTGCGATTGCCGGAGTTTTAGCGATTAAGCCGGAAATTTTAATATTGGACGAATCAACGGCAATGCTTGACCCCAAGGGCAGGCGTGAGGTAATGGAAGTTGTCAGCCGTCTCAATAAAGACGAGGGTATGACGGTTATTTTAATTACTCACTTTATGGAAGAAGCTTTGCTTGCCGACCGTTGTGTAGTAATGAACCGCGGAGAAATAGTTTTAACGGGTACGCCTGAGGAAATTTTTGAAAACGGTGAAAAGCTTGAAGCTTATAATTTAAGTTTGCCGAGGATAAGCGAGATAATAAACGATTTGACTCTCGGCGGAATGAATTTAAGTAACGTTCTCCGCCCTGAGGAGCTTGCAAAGGAAATTGCGCAAAACTTCAAAGATAAAGGTATTGAAAATGCCGAATCTCCCGCAGATAAAATCGCAGATAGCGCTTCTCAGCATCTGTGGGACGTCAGCGTCAAAAATCTGACTTTCACGTATTCAAAAAAATCGCCGTTTGCGACGAAGGCTTTGAAGGGTATCAATCTTCGGATTGACGACGGAGAGTTCTTCGGAATAATCGGTCATACGGGCAGCGGTAAATCCACGCTCGTACAGCACCTGAACGCGCTTATAAAGCTTCCGCAGGCACAAAAGCGCTATCGTGCAAAAAAACCTAAAAAGGGCAAGCCTGTGCCCGAGCTTCCGCAAATAACAGTCGGCGAATTCGATCTTGCCAATAAAAAAACCGATTTCAAAGCTCTGCGGGCAAGCGTGGGGATGGTGTTCCAATATCCCGAATATCAGCTCTTTGCCGAAACGGTATTTGCGGACGTCGCTTTCGGGCTCAAAAATTTTAAAAAAGATTTATCCAAGGAAGAAATAGAAAAAGCCGTGCGCGACAGCATTGAAGTGGTCGGCTTAAACTATAACGAAGTAAAGGACAAATCACCGTTCGATTTATCGGGCGGACAAAAGCGCCGTGCGGCAATCGCAGGCGTTATAGTCACGCGCCCCAGCGTTCTTATTTTGGATGAGCCTGCCGCGGGGCTTGATCCGTTAGGCAAAAAAGAAATTATGGAGCTTTTGCATAAGCTTCACCGTGAGTGGTGCAATACCGTTATAATCGTTTCTCACGATATGGACGAGGTCGCGGAAAACTGTACAAAAGCCGCCGTAATTTCAAACGGTGAAGTCGTCGCGTGTGACAGACCTTGTAATCTGTTTAAGGATAGTGAAAGCCTGTTTGCTTTGGGGCTTGATATTCCGCTTACCTCCAAAATCTGCGAAGAGCTTAAAAAGTACGGAATAACGATAAATTGCGACTGTACACCAAAGGACTTTGCCGCCAAGGTATTAAAGGCTTACGGAGGCGGCAATGCTTAACGACGTAACCTTCGGGCAGTACTATCCCGTAAAATCTTTCGCGCACCGTTCTGATCCGCGCATAAAGCTTCTTGCGCTTATCGCGTACATCGTCGCGCTGTTTCTCGCTAAAAATTTCTACGGCTTGGCACTGTGTTTTTTGGTGCTTTGTACGGCAATAATAGCTTCGCGCGTGCCGTTGGGCAGGGTGCTTCGCTCAGTAAAAGCCGTCTTAATTCTTTTGGTATTCACTGCGGTTTTAAACCTGTTTTTCCACGGCGGAAGCCATCTTCTGGTGCATTGGGGAATAATCAAAATCTATCTCGAAGGCGTAATTTTTACTGTATTCTTCGTGTTCAGGTTGTTTTTCTTGGTTATGGGCTCGGCGCTTTTAACGCTCACGACAACGCCCGTGGAACTTACGGACGGTATAGAAAGCCTTTTAAAGCCTTTAAAATATATAAAATTCCCCGTACACGAGCTTGCTCTCATAATGTCTATCGCGCTGAGGTTTATTCCGACTCTTATAGATGAAACTAACCGTATAATCTCTGCGCAGAAGGCAAGAGGTGCGGACTTTGAAAGCGGAAATATCTTCAAACGCATAAAGGCGATAGTTCCCATTTTAATTCCGCTTTTAATAAGTGCGTTCCGTCGTGCGGAAGAGTTGGGCGACGCAATGGACGCACGCTGTTATTCGGGTTCCAAAAACAGAACGAAGTACAAAAAACTCAGATTCGGCTGGCGCGATTTAATCTGTTTCTTGGTTTTTGCCGCACTGATTACAGGGGTGGTAATGTTTAATATTTACGCCGCCGACATATTCCCTTTAATCTACGAATATATAAGGATAAACTGATGAAAAAATACGCACTTCTCGTATGCTACGACGGCACGAATTACGGCGGCTGGCAGATACAGAAAAACGCGGTAACCGTTCAACAGAAGCTTAACGAAGCTGTTGAAAAGGCTTTGGGTGTAAAGGTTACGGTCACGGCAAGCGGCAGGACGGACAGCGGAGTTCACGCCGCCGCGCAGGTATGCCATTTCTTAGCGGAAACTTCCGTTCCTCCCGAACGCCTCGCCGCTGCGATTAACTTTAACCTTCCCGATGATATCAGTGTATTAAAATCTTCTGAAGCGCCAGAAAATTTCGACGCAACCGCAAATGCTAAAAGAAAGACTTATTGTTACCGCATATATATTTCCGGTCGCAGGAACCCGTTAAAGGACAGGTATGCGGAGCAGATAAAATTTTCCGTGGATTTGCATAAGCTTAAACAGGCGGCAAGGCTATTTGAGGGTAAGCACGACTTCAAAGCGTATTGTGCCGCCGGCTCGCAGGTTAAAACCACGGTAAGGCGCATATATTCAATAAAGGTCTGGACAAGGGAATACAGGGGCAGTACGGACGTTGAAATTTACATTACGGGCAACGGCTTTCTGTATAATATGGTCCGCACACTGGCAGGAACTATGATTTACTTTGCTGCCGATCGTTTAAAAAAAGAAGATATTATCCGTTCTTTGGAGGAGTGCGACAGAAATTCGGTCGGTAAAACTATGCCGGCAAAGGGACTTACGTTGGAGGCTGTGGATTACGACTTTGATTTATTTTAACAGTTTTTTCACAAAGCCATTTTAATTTTACCATTATAGGGTAATATAATATAACGTAACAAAGCAGGAGAATTTATGGATTTTTTCAAATACGCTTCAGTGGTATCTGAATTTAACAGCGCTATGTGGGTACAGTTCCTTACAGGCGGACTGTGCTTTGCCATAGTGTTCGTATTTCAGTCTATTGCGCTTTACGTTATCGCTGGGCGCGAAGGCTATAAGCACAAATGGATGGCGTTTATTCCTTTTGTAAATACCTATTATATCGGCGTATGTTCGCAGAAAAACAAGTTTTATACCA
The DNA here is from genome assembly GCA_947175515.1 of uncultured Clostridia bacterium. Lineage (GTDB taxonomy): Bacteria > Bacillota > Clostridia > Christensenellales > Borkfalkiaceae > Coproplasma. The sequence continues at coordinate 17,962 of CAMWNA010000022.1, forward strand.
TAGACACCAAAATTATAGGTTTAATTTCAGCTATAGTGGAATTTCTTGTGTTTTCTCTCTACGTTTTGTATTTCGCTGCTCTATCGCTTGTATTAAGCTACGAGGTCCCGATAGAAACCACTACAACGATATTCGGAATGCAATATAACGTTACTATGTACGAGCTTGCTAACGTTCCGGAAAGACTTGGCTGGGCGGCTTGGATATACAATAATATGCACTATATTCTCAACGTGGGCAACGTAGTGTTCACTATTCTGAAAATAATATTGCTTATCTCCTTTTTCAGAACCTACGCCTGCCGCAGGGCCGTTTTATTTACTTTCACTAGTATACTTTTCCCCATTCAAGGCATACTTTTCTTTACCGTCTGCAAGAACAGGGGTGTAAACTATAGCGAGTATATGCGTGCCGAACAAGCTAAAATATACAGAATGTATCAACAGCAGCAACAACAGAATTTTGACAGGAATCCTTATAGTCGCAATCCTTATTCCGGAACGCCTTACGACGATTTTAACGGCGGTGGCTCAACTAATAACGGCGGTAACGCTCCCGAAGATCCTTTCGGTGATTTGGGAGGGGGTGGCGGAAACGGCAACGGCGGTTCGCCTTTTGACGACTTTAATAATTAAGGTTTTCAGCGCGGATTATATCCGCGCTTTTTTTGTTGCTAAAACCGTAAAAGAGTGTTATAATTCGGCTATAAGCAGAAGTTATAATTAAATCGGGGCAGTTATGAAAGACGAAATAGCGGCAATATCTACGGCGGCAGGTACGGGCGGCGTTGCTATAATACGTATAAGCGGTTCAAATCCTTTGGCTATCGCGGAAAAGATGTTTCAACCTACGGGAAGTACTCCCGTAAAAAAGTTTACACCTAACTTTATGTACACGGGCAAGATTGCCGGTGTGGGGTTTGAGGACTTCGGGATGTGCGTTTACTTCAAAGCGCCTAAATCTTTTACTGGCGAAAACGTAGTGGAGTTTCACTGTCACGGCGGCGTGCAGATTGCAAGGGGTATTCTTGCAAAAGCGTTGTCGCTCGGCGCGACGGCGGCGGAAAAAGGTGAGTTCACTAAACGAGCTTTCGTAAACGGAAAACTCACTCTTTCCTCGGCGGAGGGTATGATTGATATGATAAACGCCGAAAGTCTTGCACTGGTGCGTGCCGGCGGTATGCTTTACAGTGAAAAGCTTACTGAAAAAATAAAGGAGCTTCAATCAGAGCTTCAAACAGTGCTTGCGGAAATTGCCGCCGATATAGATTATCCTGAAGAAGATTTGGAAAGCCTGAACGAGGGAATAATTTCTGCAAAAATTAAAAGCCTTTCGGATAAGCTCAGCGATTTGGCGGCTTCGTACTCGTGCGGAAGAATGATAAAGGACGGTGTAACCGTAGCAATCTGCGGCAGGCCGAACACAGGCAAAAGCTCGCTTTTAAACGCGTTGTTGGGGTACGAAAAAGCTATAGTTTCTTCAGAGGCAGGCACCACGCGCGACGCCGTCGAAGGCAGTATTGAAATCGGCGGTGTGAAGTATAATTTGATTGATACGGCGGGGATCCGCGAAAGCGCAGGTATTGTTGAAAGTATAGGTATAGAACGCGCTAAAAAAATACTTTTAACCGCAGATATTGTAGTATCGGTCACGGACGGACAGGGCGAAGCCGAGCAGTTTGATACGCAAGGCGCAGTAATAAGGGTGTTCAATAAATGCGATTTATCCGCGCCGAAAGGCAATTACGATGTTGCGGTTTCCGCAAAGACGGGCGAAGGGCTTGAAAAGCTGAAAAAGCTTCTTTCGGAAAAAGCCGTAGGCGAGCTTTCCTTGGATAAAGCTTATATTATAGAAAAGCGCCATTATTCCGCGCTTATTAAGGCAAACGAGGCGCTGTCGTCTGCGCTTGAAAATACAGACGCGTTTACCGTCGACGTTCTAGCGATTGATTTAAAGGAAGCGTGGGACGCCCTTGGCGAAATTACGGGCGAAACGGCCAACGAACAAATAATAAATACCGTTTTTGAAAAATTCTGCGTAGGCAAGTGAGGAGAAAAATATGGTAAATTTAGAGCTTTACAAAGTGTTTCATTCAGTCGCAAAGTGCGGCAGCTTAACCCGTGCCGCGCAGGAATTGTATATTTCACAGCCGGCAGTATCGCAGGCAATCAAACAGCTTGAAAGTCAGCTTGGCGTAACGCTTTTTAACCGCACTCATAAGGGAATGGAGCTGTCCTCCGCAGGCGGAAAACTTATCGCTAAAAAGGTTGAGGACGCTCTCCGGCTTATAGAAGACGCGGAAAACAGTATAACCGAGCTGAAAACCACTGCCGCAGGTTGTATAAGGATAGGCGCAACCGATTCGATTTTTTCCCACCTTATTGCAGATAAGCTTGCCGAATATAACGAAAGATTTCCGGCTGTAAAATTAGAGCTTATTTCCTCAACTTCGCTTGAAACTGTTTCACAGCTTAAAGAAGGGCGGCTGGACGTTGCGTTTATGAATATGCCAATGGAGGACGCGGAAGTTAAGCTTATAACTATGGTTTCGCTTTTAAACGATATTTTTATTGCGGGAAAGAAGTTCTCAAAATTGCAGGGTAAAAAGATTTCTTTAATAGAATTGCAGGACTTGCCCCTTTTAATGATTGAGCAGAACACCGTTCACCGCCGTGAGCTTTCGGAGTTTGCGCATAAGCACGGGGTTGATTTAAGTCCCGACATTGAAGTTGCAAACTGGGACTTTATGGTCAAGCTGGCGGTAAAGGGAATGGGCGTCGGCTGCGTTCCCCGTGAGTACTGCCAAAAGCAGCTTCTCTCGGGCGAGCTTTTTGAGGTGCAGACGAATCCGTCGCTGCCTGCAAGAAGCGTAGGGCTTTTTCTTGCCAAAAACGTTCCTGCACAGTACGCGCTCAAACAGTTTATTGAGCTTTTCAAATAATAATTATGTCGGCGTATTCTTTTGATTTTTTCTTATAATTTATAAACAGTTTACGTTTCGTCTATATAATTTATGGTATGGATAGGGTACTGTATTATTCGGATGAACTGAACGACGACTTTGCGGCAACGCGCATAGTAAGAAGGAGCGTAAAGCCAAATTACAGATATTTTAACAGGGGCTTCTTGGGCGCGTTAGGCAAGCTTATAATATACCGCGTTTTCGTCACGCCGATAGGTTTTGTTTATACTAAATTTTTTAAGCGCGTAACTTATAAAAATAAAAAGGTAATGCGCGGATATAAGAACCGCGGCTGTTTCATATACGGCAATCATACGGCTTACGCGCTCGATGCGTATAATCCGACTTACCTTGCCTTTCCGCGCCCTGCGGATATTATCGTGAATGCGGATGCTACTTCGATACGCGGACTTAAAAGGGTTATGCGCACGCTTGGTGCATTGCCGATACCTGACGATTTTCACGTAATGTCAAAATTTAATTCGGCTGTGTCCGAAGCTATAAAAAAGAAGCATTGGGTTGCGGTATATCCGGAAGCGCATATATGGCCGTATTATACTGGTATTCGCAATTTTCCGTCCGTGTCTTTCAACTATCCGGCAAAGCTCGGTGCGCCCGTGTTTGCCTATACTATGACGTATAAAAAGCGTAACCGCCGCAAGCGCCCCAAACGTATTGTCTACGTTGACGGTCCGTTTTTTGCGGATGAAGCCTTGCCGCAGAAAGCCGCAGTACAAAAGCTGCGCGACGAGGTGTACAACGCAATGTGCGAGCGTTCGCGCCTTTCCGACTGCGAATACGTGGAATACGTTTACAAACCCAAAGAAGACGAAAATCAGGCTTAACGGCTTGATTTTTTTTTTCGCAGGTGTTAAACTTTAACAAATGAAATTTACCGAACTGAAAACCGATATAAAAGAGGGCGCACGCAACATCTATTTGTTGGAGGGTGACGACGCTTATTTCAGAATGAGCGGAGAAGAGATGATTAAGTCGGCGTTTGTCCAAATGCCCGAACTTAACTTCACATCGTTTGACGGCGAAGCTTTAAAGGGTAGTGCGATAACCAATCTTACTTCCGCTCTGCAAAGCGTTCCGTTTATGTCGGAGCGTCGCGTTATTAAGGTTACTAATTTTTATCCCACCGAAAGCGAGTACGAAAACCATTTAAAAAAGATTTTTGAAGATTTTCCCGACACGGGCATTCTGATAATAGTCAATTCCGAAAGTAAAAAGGGTGTGGACCTGAAGCGAAAGAAATGTGTAAACTATGTTGACTGCAGTCGCGCCGACGAGGAAACGGTTGCAAAGTGGGCTTACCTCACCTTTAAACGTGCAGGTGTATACGCTTCTGTCGACGCTTGTACGGCGATAGCGCGTTACTGTCTGTGCAATATGTCGCGCGTAGCATTGGAAGTTGAAAAGCTCATTGATTACAAAAAGCAAGGCGAGCTTTCTCGTGCGGAAATCGACGAACTGGTTTATAAGGATACCGATTACCGGATTTACGAAATGACGAACGCCGTTTCAAGACGCGACTTTGATACCTTTGTTCAAATCGAAAGGGAGCTTTGCCGTAAGGAAGGCGACGAAACCTCTCTTTTATCGGGGCTGTTTTCCTACTTTAAAAATCTCCTTACGATTTTATCCTCTGACGATGGCGACGCCAAGCTTTCAGAGCTTTTGAAGATGAAGGAATACGGCGTCAAAAAAAGCCGCGAGCAAGCCCGCGCGATAGGGGGGGAACGCCTGAAAAAATTTGTGTCCGCAGTCTATTCGGCGATTTCGGGAATAAAAAGCGGACTTACGGTTCCGGCGAACGCCTTACAATTGGTAAATAATACGATTTTTTTTGAATGATAAAAAAATAAAGCGTTTCAAACGCTTTATTTTTTTTATTTAAGAATGTATAATAAAAAGTGAATAAGTATTTGTCGGAGAACTCTATGTCGCGCTGGGAAGAAATAAGGGATATAATAATAAGAAACTTCGGAACGAACTTTACGGACAGATTGTTCGGTTATATTCTTCAGCTCGTATTTTATGCGGTTCTCTTTTACTTAATGTTCAAGGTCCTTAAAAACTACAAGGCAACGCGATTTATTTACGTAATAATTTTCTTTATGCTTGTCGGCGGCGTTGCTTTCGCTTTCTCTGATACCATAAGCTCGGGCAACCTCGTTTTGGTCGCGGCAATGATAGCGCTTTTGGTATTCACTATGTTCCATACGGAAATAAAGCGCACTCTTCTGGATTCGGGAGCAAAACGCAGTAAAATAGATTCCGTAACGGCAACGGGAATAGAGCTTATAATTGACGAAGTCACCCGTGCTATGCAGAACATGTCTAAAAACGACATAGGCGCGTTAATCGTGCTTTCCAACGACAATTTACCCGAAGGCATTATTGAAAGCGGTACCGTTTTAAACGCGCAGATAACCTCGCAGATGATTGAAGCGGTGTTCTATCCCAAAGCGCCTTTGCACGACGGCGCGCTCGTAATAGAAGGTAACAAGCTTTACGCGGCAGGTTGCTTCCTGCCCCTTGCGCAAAGTGAAAATCTGCCTAAGGAGCTTGGTAGCCGCCACCGCGCCGCCATTGGCGTAACCACCGTTGCAAGCGTTACTGCTTTGGTTGTTTCCGAAGAAACAGGCATAATTTCGATAGTAAAGAACGGCGTGCTCAAAAAATACGCAGATGCGGCTGATATCAAGGCAGCTCTCGGCGAATATTACTGGTCTGATTTAACAGGGGAGGAAGAATAAATGAAAAAGTTTAAAAAAGCAATAGTCAATTTTTTTACGACCAATATAGGGCTTAAATTGCTTGCGCTTGCCCTCGCCGTCGTTACGGTATTTTTGACCAATATATAATATGTCAGTTATAAATATTCCCGAAATTCTCCTGCCCGAAAACGCGGATATGCCGCTTTGGGCAGTAAACGCGTGCGACCAATTCACTTCCGATTTGGAATATTGGCAGAATTTGGAAAAGCTTGTCGGAAAAGCTCCCAGCACGCTGAACTTAATTTTTCCCGAAATATATTTAAAAGACCGCCCGAAGGAACGCATTACACGGATAAACGAAACTATGTGCGAATACCTTGACGGCGGAATTTTTAAAACCGTTAAAGACGGTTTTATTTTTGTCGAACGCACTACGGATGAATCCGGTACGCGCCGCGGTATAGTGCTTTCTATAGACTTGGAATGTTACTCGTTTGAAAAAGGCGCAAAAATCCCCGTCCGTTCAACGGAGGCAACCATTCTTGAAAGAATTCCTCCGCGTGTGGAAATAAGAAAAAACGCTCCCTTGGAACTTCCGCACGCTATGCTTTTGTATAATGATAGTGAGGGAATCGTTCAAAAGTCCTTAAAGTTAGGCGAAACGCTGTACGACTTTGACCTGAATATGGGCGGCGGTCACGTCCGCGGAACGTATATAAATAACGCGCCTGAAGTTATAAAAGCCTTTAACTCTCTCGGCGGCGCGTCTGATTTCCTGTTTGCCGTCGGTGACGGAAACCACTCTCTCGCAACCGCAAAAACTTGTTGGGAACTATTGAAAAAGAACCTTTCGGGAGAGGAAATCAAAACCCACCCTGCGCGTTTTGCACTATGCGAAGCGGTGAACATCTACGACGAGGCTTTGAATTTCGAACCTATTCACCGCCTTGTGAAGTGCGCCGACCCCGAAAAATTCGCCGATGGCTTAAATTTATCTTGCGTAAATAATTCTGAAACGCTTTGCCTGAAGTCAGACAATCCGAATACGGAAGCAAAATTGGTAATTGGCGGCAAAGCCGTTAAAATTGCTTTTGATAACGATATTCCGCAGGGGATAAGAAAGCTTGACGAATATATCTGCGGATTTTTACAGCAAAACGGCGGAGAGGTTGATTATATCCACGGCGAAGCGGAACTCACTGCTTTTACTGAAGAAGGCGGCGTTGGCGTAATTCTTCCGCCGATAAAAAAGGACGACTTTTTTGAGTTAATTAAAAAAGGCGGCAATCTGCCGCGCAAAACCTTTTCTATGGGTGAAGGCAACGAAAAGCGCTACTATATCGAAGCCAAATTGATAGTCCGCAGATAAAATACGCGCGGCAGCGACACACAGGATAAAACAAACCGCACACAAAAAAACAGAACGGTATAAATAATGTCAATAAAAGTATGTAAATTCGGCGGAACGTCAATGGCTGACGGCAACGTAATTACCGCCGTTAAAAAAATAATAGAAAGCGACGCGGAACGCCGTTTCGTCGTCGTTTCGGCCCCCGGTAAAAGGTTTTCAGCCGACGCAAAGGTGACTGACCTTTTATATAACTGCTTCAGTCAGCTCCAAAAATCGGGAACCTGTAAGGAGGCTTTCACACCCGTCCGCGCACGCTTTACCGGTATAATAAAAGAACTCTGCATCGGCTTTGATATTCAGTACGTTCTTGACGAAACCGAACGCAGAATAGACGAAGAGAACAGCGAAGATTTCACTGCCTCGCGCGGCGAATACCTTTCCGCGCGGATAATGGCGGAAGTCCTCGGCGCAAAATTCATTGAC
>CAMWNA010000023.1 GCA_947175515.1 uncultured Clostridia bacterium
ATGCACTTCATAAGACCAACGCTCTATCCAGCCTAAGCTAACGGTGCATAAATCGTTTATTAAATTTCAGCCAAAGGCTTATGCCTTTGTTATGCACTTCATAAGACCAACGCTCTATCCAGCCTAAGCTAACGGTGCATAAATCGGTTATTAAATTTTCAGCCAAAGTTTAGAAACTTTAAAGCCAAGCTGTTTTTAACAGCTTAATTATTATATTAAATAACTTTTTTTTTGTCAAACGATTTAATAAGGTTTATTTTCAAACAAAGGTTAAACCGCGCAAAAAAAACGTCATTTAAACACATATGAATTTTCAAGAAGATATTGCAATAACTTAAAATTTGTGATAAAATGTTTATGTATATTATTATTCGGAGAAGCTAATGGCAAAAGCTCTGTTTTTAAAACTTAAGGAATCGCTTATATCGGTATTGCCCGTTGCGGCGATAGTGCTTATAATTTCGTTTACTCCGCTTGCCGACCTTTCAGTCAAGGAAACGGTTGCGTTTGCGGTTTCGGCGGTGTTCCTTATATTGGGTATAGGGCTTTTTAACCTTGGCGCAGACCTTGCAATGACGCCTATGGGCGAGCACGTGGGTTCGGGACTTACAAAGTCCAAAAAAATTACAGTACTGCTATCCGTGTGCTTTTTTATGGGGCTTTTGATAACCATAGCCGAGCCTGACCTTTCCGTACTTGCGGAACAGGTCAGCACCGTTATGAACAGTACGGTATTAATAGTAACCGTCGGCGTGGGCGTGGGAATTTTTCTCGTGCTCGCCGTACTGAAAATAGTTTTCCGCATAAACCTTTCACGGCTATTAATGTTCTTTTATATGATGCTGTTCGCGCTATGCGCGATACTGATAGAATGCGGCAAAGCCGGATTTTTGCCACTTTCCTTCGATTCGGGCGGCGTTACTACGGGACCCGTTACCGTGCCGTTTATAATGGCTTTGGGTGTGGGCATTGCGACAACTATCGGCGGACGCGACGCAAACGAAAACAGCTTCGGGCTTATCGCAATGTGTTCCATAGGTCCTATGATTGCCGTAATGGCGCTCGCGCTTACTTCCTCCGGCACGATTGATTACAAGCTTGCGGACTATTCTGTGGAAACGGCTTTAAACGGCATAGGGCACATTTTCCTTGAACACTCGCTGGACGTTTTAAAGGCGCTGGGGCTTATAGTACTCTTCTTCGTCGTTTTACAGCTTGCAATATTAAAGCTTCCGAAAAAGAAAATAATTCAGATTGCGATAGGAATTTTATACACCTTCTTCGGGCTTGTTATTTTCCTCGTTGCGGTAACGGTAGGGTTTATGCCTATCGGCTTTAAGCTAGGTCAGCAGATTGCCGAATACAACGAAGCGCTTTTAGTCGTGTTCGGTTTTATTCTGGGACTTGTGGTAGTACTTGCCGAGCCCGCAGTACACGTTTTGAACAAGCAGGTTGAGCAAGTCACGGGCGGCGGCGTTAAAAAGATTGAAATGCTTATTGCGCTTTCCGTCGCAGTGGGAATTTCAATCGGGCTTTCGATTATACGAATGATTTTCGGCTTCTCGCTTTTATACTACCTTATCCCCGGTTATCTTATATCTTTGGGTCTGTCGTTTTTCGTGCCTAAAATTTACACGGCTATTGCATTCGACTCGGGCGGCGTTGCAAGCGGACCTTTGACCTCCAGCTTTATACTGCCACTTGCTATCGGCGCGTGCGTAACCGTAAGCGGCACGGGAAGCATTCTCACCGACGCGTTCGGCATAGTTGCAATGGTTGCAATGACCCCCCTTATCACTATTCAGGCGCTGGGCTTCAAGGCGGTAATTTCGGCAAAGGTACGGCAGAAGATTACTATGAAGCGAATACTTTCCGCCGACGACGAACAAATTATTTATTTCAAGTAGGAGATATTTATGGCGGATAGAAAAGCCGTTAAACAGAAAATTTCAGAAAACAGAAAAGCCGTAAAGGAAAAGGTTTCCGCCGCGAAGAAAAACGTTAAGGAACGTATTTCCAAAAAGGTTGCGGCAAACCCGAACGCAGTTACTTCAAACAGGCTTAAGCTTTTAATTACCGTGGTTGCAAGGCATAAGGCAGAATATTTTACCGACGTTTTGCAAGCGTTTGAAGTCAACCTGCAGACGGTGCTTTTGGCGCAAGGCACGGCTACGGCAAAAACGCTTGATTTGCTTGGACTTGCGAATACCGACAAGGCGGTTATTTTCAGCGTTATTCAGGAAAATAAGGTTGCCGACGCACTGCACGTTCTTGAAGAAAAGTTCAACACCATAAAGGACGGCAAAGGCGTTGCCTGCACCGTTCCGCTGTCCAGCGTTATCGGAACGCTGATATACGGGTTTTTAAGTAATAATAAAATGGCGGTCAAGGAGAAATAAAATGGAAAAATACGAGATGATTTTGTGCATTGTAAATACGGGGTTTTCCGAAACCGTTATGGACGCCGCCAAAGACGTCGGCGCGCGCGGCGGTACGGTGATTCACGCAAGGGGCACGGCGAATAAAGAAGCCGAACAGTTCTTCCATATTTCCATTCAGCCCGATAAGGAAATTGTTATGATACTCGTTCCCGAAAATATAAAGGACGACGTACTACACGCAATTTACCGCTCGGCAGGCTTAAAAACGGAAGGTCAGGGCATTGCATTTTCCGTACCTGTCGACGACGTTGTGGGAATTTCTTCCGCACAGCCCGCAAACCACGTTGAAGAAGAATCAAAAGCCGAGGAAACGCCTAAAACTGAATAAGCTTTTGAAATTTAATTTATATAAAGTAGTGCTTTTTAGCAAAAATAAACGCTCTTGAATGGTTGTTCAGGAGCGTTTATATTTTTTTAGTTTTTTTCGCAGACGTTTCTTTCAAGCGGTATACTTTAAATTATCTGTGGGTCACGGTAATGTACGCCGCTTAAATTATGCATTTTATAATATAACCGTGCCTATTTTGTTTGCCTTTAATTCCTCATTCCAGACGTTTTCGTTAGCAAACTGCACCGTATAGTTTACGCTTTCTGCAAATATTTCGCCGTATACGCAGAGGTAAACCTCATATTCACCCTCACCGAAGTCGGCTTCCACTGAACAGGCAAGCTCTCCCTGTCCCGAAAAGTCTGCAACCGCTTTTTCGGCTGTGATTTGCCCGTTCTTTACAAATAAAAGCTTTGCGTGCTTGCTTTTGTTCATATTGCCGAAACCTAGGTTTTCAATCTTAAGATTTATATTCAGCTTGTCAGCTTTATAAAATCTGCTGTCGGTTATTAAAAAACGGTAGCCCATTCTGTTTTCGATATAGTTGTACGCCGTTTTCCCGTAATATAAGCTTTCGTTACCGCATTCCTGCGTGTACGTGCTGTTTTTCCATTTATTAATAACGTCGTAATGCCACTCTATATTCAAGTAGCTTAAATTCAGCTTGAACATTTCGGGCAGACACTTATCGATATCGTGCAAGGAGCTATTCGGCACAACCACCTCTCCGCCGTACGGAAGATGCTCCGTCTGTCTGCATAAAAATTCAATATCCGATTCCCTGTCGGAATACGTACCGAGGTCGGTATCGGAACCTAGGTAGCCGTCGTTGAAAAGCCCCAGTCTGTACTCCGAATCTTCCTTATCTATTATTACGCTTTGAGCGGTGTCAACCGTTACGCCCAAATAGTCGTAAATCATTTTCGGCGTTCTTACCAGAACGGGAATTTCGTCAGTCATACGTAAAAAGCGTTCGATTATAAGGTTAAAGGTTTCGCGCTTTGCAATCGCGCTTGAATGCATTTCTCCCCAAGGACCTACAAGTCCGGTCTCTATCGCGGTAACGGTATTTGCATAGCCGTTTAAAACCATGCAAACCTGCTCGATATGTTTTAGTATAAGACTTATTTCAGGCTCGAAATTCTTATTCCCACCGTAGCCCGCGTCATAGGCAAAACGCACTATCGCATTCTTTCCGTCCGCACGCAGCGCCGCCAAAATGCCGCCTAAGCCGTTTAACGCCTCGTCAGAAAGCTCGCCGTCAACACCGCCTCCGTTTGATGAATACGCGCTTATGTCCACCCTGAGATGGTAAAGCTGAGTTGCCTGTGTGATTATATTCTTATTCCACTCGGCTCCGCCGTCGGTTAATTTTACGTAAATCGGGCGGTAAAAACCTTGGTCGGGATTGTTTATTTTTTCCGTATCTTCCGCGTAGGAAATTCCCTGCCGAGTCCATTCGGAAAGCGGCGGAAGGCCACCACCCTCCTCCTCTTTATCCTCAGTCGAAGGCGGAAGCACCTCCCCCGACTCTTCTTTTGAGGAACTATCATCGTCGTTACATTTAACCGCAAAAACTATTATTGCACATATTGCGGCTATGCCTATAAGAACGGTCAGGCATATTGCTATAATACTTTTTTTCATAACGAATATATTCTATCACCGTTTAAAAATTTTTGCAAGCGGACGGGCTTTAATCTTTTGTATTAACGTTTCATAAAATGTTTAAATATTCAAAATTTTGAATATTTATAAATTTTATTGTTAAAATCGCTTTACACTTCAAACGGTTAGTGATAATATAAACAATGTAAATTAAAAAAAGAGGTTTTAAAAAATGAAAAAATTACTTTTAGGCTTAACCGCGGCGGCAATTGCGGCGGCTTCCGCGTTCGCTTTCACAGGCTGTGCTAATACCGATAAGATTTACGTTGCAACCAACGTGCCTTTTGCGCCGTTTGAATACGAAGATTTAAACACGGGCAAAATCGTAGGCGTTGACGTTGATATTATGAACAAAGTAGGCGAAAAGCTCGGCAAGGACGTTGAGTTCGTCAATATGCAGTTTGAATACATAATAGATAACGTTGCTTCGGGCAAGCAGTACGACTGCGGCGCGGCAGGCATAACAATTACCGACGAAAGGAAAGAGCTTGTTGACTTTTCCAATCCCTACTTCGTTTCCGTCCAGTACGTAGTTTATAAAAACGGCGAATTTACCGCCGACCAGATTAAAACCGACGGCGAAACGAGCTACGTTTTATGGGATGAGCTTGCAGGCATGAACATAGGCGTACAGCGCAACACCACTGGCGACATTTACGTAAGCGACGAAATCGAATCCGAAAAAGGCGTGCTTCACGGCACCGGCGCCGATTGCACCCCTTACGACGACGTTATGGTTGCCGTTCAGGCAATAAACTCCAGCGCGGTCGACGTAGTAGTTATCGACAAGCTTCCGGCACAGTACGTTGTAAGCAACTCTTCGGGTTACAGCTGCGTTGCGCTTTACTATGCAGGTGAGGACGGAAAAGCCGACGAACCGACTTCCGAAGAATACGCAATTTGCGTAACCAAAGGAAACACCGAGCTTTTGAATGCCATTAACGAGGTATTAGCCGAGCTTGGCGACGACGGCGTAAGCGCGCTTGTTTCAAAATACTTCGGTATAGAGTAAAAGTTAAAATTAATTTCGGCGGGAACCGCTTTTTGTCGCGGTTCCCGAATTTTTTAAAGGTTGATTATGCAAAATTATATTTTAGCGAATTTATTTACGCAGATAGGTAAAATATTTTCCACGCAAAAATATATGAAATACGTTTGGCGCGGTCTTTGGAATACCCTTTACATTTCCGTATGCGCCGCCGTTATCGGACTGTTTATAGGCACTATCGTAGCCATAATAAAAATACAGCCCAAAACCAAGGCGTGGACGGTACCTAAAATTATTTGCGAAGCATACACCACCGTTATCCGCGGTACGCCAATGGCGCTGCAGCTGTTCATTATGGCTTTCGCTGTTTTTGCTATACGCGGCTTTCCCCTCGCCGTAACGGCTATAATTGCTTTCGGCATCAACAGCGGCGCATATGTTTCCGAAAACATAAGGGCAGGTATACTTTCCGTTGACAAGGGGCAGACGGAAGCAGGACGCGCATTGGGCGTTTCCGGCGGCTTTACAATGATGAGAATAGTAATTCCGCAGGGAATGAAAAACGTTATTCCGAGCGTTGGCAACGAGCTTATCGCGCTTATTAAAGAAACGTCTATTGTCAGTATGGTAGGAACGGTTTACGACTTGACTTACGTTTCCAAGCTTATCGGCGCCCCGAACGAGCTTGCGACCTACCTTGCGCCTATGCTCGTTTCCGCAGCATTCTACCTTTTGATTGTGTACGCGCTTACCCTTGCAATCAAGCTTATAGAAAGGAGGCTGAGAAAGAGTGAAAAACGCTAAAAAAGAAAAGTTTTTCAAGACGGAAAAAACGCCCGTCGAACCTTACGACGAAGCCGCGCTTTTGGAAGCACAGCATTTGACCAAGAGCTTTGGGGAACTGAAGGTTTTAAACGACATAAGCGAAAAGATTTACGAGGGCGAAAAGATTGCGATTATCGGACCTTCGGGAAGCGGCAAAAGCACTTTTTTGCGCTGTTTAAACGTTTTGGAGGACCCGACGGACGGCTACGTCTTTTTTGAGGGAAACAACCTTTGCAACCTTAAGGTTGATATAAATTTACAGCGGCGCAGAATGGGAATGGTGTTTCAGCACTTTAACCTGTTCAATAATATGAGCGTACTTAAAAACATCACGCTTGCGCCCGTGTACGTTGGAATGCACGATTTGCGCAGGGCGAAGCTAAACAACTTCAAAATCAAGCTTTTAAACCTGTTTAAAAAGAAAGATAAAAAAACTCCACTTGAAGAAATTTCAAAGACGGCTAAAGAAATTAAAGCCGAGGCAAAGGCAAACGCAATGCGGCTTTTGGAAAGAATAGGTCTTGCGGATAAAGCCGACGTGTACCCTTCCACCCTGTCCGGCGGACAACGGCAGAGAATTGCTATTGTCCGCGCGCTTGCAATGAACCCCAAGGTTATGCTGTTTGACGAGCCGACTTCCGCACTCGACCCCGAAATGGTGGGCGAAGTTTTAGCGCTTATCAAGGAGGTCGCGAACGAGGGAATGACTATGGTAATAGTTACCCACGAAATGAACTTCGCACGCGAGGTTGCAACGCGCGTATTGTTTATGGACGAAGGAAAGATAACAGAACAAGGTACGCCGGAAAAAATATTCGGCGCGCCCGAAAGCGACAGGCTTAAAGATTTTTTATCAAAGGTTTTATAAATTGGTAGACTTATATTAACAGAAAGCCGCCCTACGCGTTCACTGCGTAGGGTGGCTTCGATTTTAAATCTTTATTCATTACTATGCAGCTAAGCCCTGCGCTGCAAAGTATGATTCTATCACAGAGTTATCCCTTGAAAACACTCCGTCGTGAACGGTTGCGCCCGTTGCACAGGTTTTGATAAACCAAACGGATTCTTCGTACTGTGACGCCGACATCGAAGCCGACTGGGAAACGGGATATATATCCTTGCCGCTGAAATCATAGCTTTCAAGGAACGTGCCGACGATCATAGGCGCAGTATGCCACCAAATAGGATAGCATAAAATTACGGCATCGTACCCTTTCATATTTTCAACCCGTCCCGAGATTTCAGGACGCGCATTGCCGTCGGCTTCTTCCTTTGCCCTACCGTACGCCACTTCGTTATAGTCAGTAGAATACGGAACGGCAGGCACGATTTCCCACACAGTCGATCCCGTTAGCTTATCGCCTAAATTTTCAGCTATTCTTCTCGTCGTTCCACCCCAAGAAAAATATGCAACAAGGACCTGTTTCGAAGGCGCAGACGGTTGATTTTCATTATCTTTTAAAAGGTGCAGTTCTTCAAGCCAAGAACGGATATTGCCGTCGCTTGCGCCTGAAAAGCGCCTGCCTTCAGTCACGGTTGCGCCTTTAGCGTTGCTTTTTATATCTTCCGTGCTTTCGTCTATGCCGCTTCCGCCGCTGGTACAAAACGTAATTATATTTTTACCGTTTAAATCGTAATAGTTCAAAAAACTCAAAACGGGCATAGGCGCGGTGTGCCACCAAATAGGAAAGCCGAGAATTATGGTTTCATACTGCGCAATAACAGTATCGGGCAGATAAGCTTTCAATTCCGGTCGCGCGTTAGCGTTCTTTTCGGCTTCGGCAACCTCGGTTGTGGGCGTGTATGCTTCAGGATAGGGTTCCTTGCGTTCTATCTCAAAAATATCTGCACCCGTTAATTCCTGTATGGATTTTGCAACGCTTTGCGTGGTGTTGGTCTTTGAAAAGTAAACTATAAGCACGTCACTCGTTTTTACATAGCTTTGGTCGATATTGGGGTTTTCAGGACGACTATAATTATACGGCGGAGGATTGTCGCCGCCGTTGTTATTACATGCGGCAACGCCGGTTGCAAGCGCAACTATTAACAACATACACGTCAACGCTGATAAAATCGTTTTCATTTCAATCACCTATCCTCTCGTTTATTTCAATTTCGCGCCGTCAGAAAACGCTTTGCCTACAACTTCGCCCAACGCGATGTATTGATTATTCACCGCGTCAAAAGTTATGGGGCGAAACAATGCGGGATTTATTTTACCGTTTGCACCGAGCACGCTTTCGTCCGCGCTTACGTTTACGATTTTCCCGACGATTAGCCCGTCTGAGTTTACTTTTTCAAGCTCACATTCAAGCGCCATAGGAATTTCGTTTATGACGGGTGCGTCAACGAACTCGCTCTTGGTTTCAGTGAAGCCGGCTTTACTGAATTTATCATGTTGACTGTTGCCCGAAACAATTCCTACGTAATCTTCCGCAATTACGTGCGCCGCGTCCGCGACGCTTACGGTAAACGCCTTGCGCTTTAAGATATTTTTCACGGTTTTATGCGTGGGACTCAGGCACATCGTTATCTGGTTATAGTCGTTTATACCGCCCCACGCCGCGTTCATTGCATTGGGCACGCCGTTCTCGTCATACGTTGCTATAATAAGTACCGGCATAGGATAAAGCCAGCTTTGCGCTCCGAAATTTTTCCTCATAATTTCTCTCCTTTTACCAATTTTTCTTCTCTTTTTTGTGGTCTTTGTTTTGCTTACGCTCCTCCACCATCTTAACGAACCACTCAACCATATCAGGGTCGTAGTGAGAAAAGAAGGAGCTTTGATTTTTATCAAGGCTTGCCATAGTTTGCATATCTTCGTCGGAAAGCGAAAAGCCGAACACGTCGAAATTCTGCGCCATTCTGTCTTTATGTACGGATTTGGGGATAACGACTATACCGCGCTGCAGCTCCCAACGCAATATTACCTGCGCTACTGTCTTATTATATTTTTTGGCTATTCCGGCAATTGTCTGATCGGTAAACAGACCTCCCCTGCCCTCGCCGAAGGGCGCCCAAGCTTCAATCTGTACGCCGTATTTTTCCATACGCTTCTGCGCTTCAATCTGCTGGTTATGCGGATGCGTTTCAACCTGATTGACCATAGGCTTCACGCGCGTGAACGAGCAAATATCCACCAGTCTGTCGGGATAGAAATTCGAAACGCCGATAGCGCGTAGCTTGCCTTCGGCATATAAATCTTCCAAAGCGCGCCAAGCGGCATAGTAATCGCCGAAGGGCTGATGCAGAAGCATTAAATCGATATAATTGGTTTTCAGCTTGCGCATAGATTCCAGAACGGACTTTTTAGTTTCTTCATATCCGTAATGTTCTACCCAGACCTTAGTGGTAATAAAAAGCTCCTCTCGGGGAATACCAAACTTTGCTATTGCGTTGCCTACTTCCTCCTCGTTAAAATAGCTTTGCGCCGTATCTATATGGCGGTAGCCTACTTCAAGCGCGTCAAGCACGCACCTTTCGCACTCGTCCTTGCTTACCTGATAAACGCCGTAGCCAAGCTGCGGCATTTTAACGCCGTTGGATAACGTTACGTACTGCATATTTTTCTCTCCTGAAATTTATTTACGGTTACAGTATAACACAAACTATTTTAAACGGGAATTTCAAAAAAGTTTTCAGTTTGAACCAAAAGTTAAAGCAGTCCTTCGGTTGCGGACTGCTTTAAATCAAGTTTTTATATTTATTTAGAAGTGATTCTTTTTACCGCTTCAATAAATTTGCCTACTTGGCTTGAAGGCTCCTTGGAATACATTATGCCGTATGGAACAGTGTACTCCCACTCTACGGGAATAATTTTTAAAAGCGGATGAACGTTCTCCCACCCGTCTACGGCGATAATCGGCACGTTTTCTGCCACGGCTCGGTTGAAGGCGTTTATATTGAAAAAGTCAAAATCAATAACTTTAACGCCTTTTAAAAGGACTTCCCTTCTTATATTGTCTACGAACTCGTTCCAGCCTTCCTTAATGAGCATAAGTCCGCTGTTTTTCAAATCGTCCGCGTCTATTAAACTTTTATCTGCAAGCGGATGAGTAAGCGGTACGGCAAGAAGAAGTTTTTTATCGTAAAGGCGCACGGTCTGAAAGCCCCTGTCGTTTTTAAGCCATTCGTCGTATATTCCGGCAACGACGTCTATATGCTTGCCAAGATTCTTTAAAATTTCCCTAGCGTTTTCCGGCGTGTTTTCAAAAGGAATAAGCTCTATTTTAAGCTCGGGAGCAAGCCGCTGAATTTCCGCCCACATATCCAGCACGAATTTTGCCGGCGTCATTATGGACGTACCAACGCGGATAGATTTTTTATTTTCGCGCAAATGGATTTCCCTTGCTTTTTCAACCGCCCTCTCGGAATAGGATATTAAGTACTTTGCATCCTGAAAAACGCTTTTGCCGGACTCGGTAAGCTGTAAACCGCGGTTAGTCCTTTCGAACAGCGTAACGTCCAAACGGCTTTCAAGCGCGTTTATCTGCTTCATTATAGCCGTCGGCGAAACGAACGCCGCTTCCGCCGCTTTGGAAAAGCTGCCGCATTCCGCCACGAAAATAAACGTTTTTAACTGGAGATTGTACATATTTAAATTTTCTCCGACGTATTTCTCTTCTTGCTTTTTATCTTTAATTTGCGTGCTTTGCGCTTTTTAAGCGTTCGTGTGCGAAGCTCCTTTTCGGTCGGTAAAAGCTTGCCTGCATAGCCGTACTTTTTGCGGTAAGCAAATTGGAACGCCGCGGAAATTATCAGCGCGACGCCGTCTGCGAACAGCGAAGCCGTCCAAACCCCGTCCAGCCCCATAAAAATAGGCAAAATCATAACTGCGGAAATCTGGAATACGATAGTCCTTAAAAATGACATCAGCGCGGAAATAAGTCCGTTGTTTAAAGACGTAAACAGCGCCGAGCCGTAAATATTGAAGCCGACTATTATAAATATGAACGCGTAAATTCTGAAACCGCGCAACGCCATCTCGTAAATGCTTTTTTCGTAGCCAAAAATTTTAATAAACGGACCCGCCAAGGCTTCAGACAGTCCGAACATCAAAAGCCCCGTAGCCGCCATAATTATAAGGCTTTTTTTGTAGAGATTGCGCATTTCCCTTCTGTTCTGAGCGCCGTAGTTGTAGCCCATAAGCGGCGCACTGCCCACTGCGTAGCCCATAAACATAGCGAAGAAAATCATTGCTATGTACATTATCGAACCGTATGCGGCAACGCCGTCGTCGCCAACGAGCTTCTGAATTTGATAGTTATACAAAATTACAACCAGCGCCGAGGAAACGTTGGAAAGGAATTCCGACGAACCGTTCGTACACGACTTTAAAAAGGGCTTTGCGTAAAATTTTGTTTTCGTAAGGCGCAAAAGGCTGTTGTTCTTCCTGAAAAAGTATACGAGCGGAAATAAGCCGCCGTATACCTGACTTGCCGCGGTTGCAAGCGCCGCGCCGGTAAGCCCCCAGCCGAAGCCTACAACGAAAACCGCGTCCAAAATCATATTCAATACGCCTGCCGAAGCCGTAGCCACAAGCCCCAAGCGCGGTTTTTCCGCCGTGACGAAGAAGCTTTGGAAAATATTCTGTATTATGAAAAACGGCTGCGTGGCAAGAAGAATTCTTCCGTAAATTACGCAGTATTCATAAACCTTATCGCCCTCGTCCGCGTGACTTATAAGCTTTGCGACGGACGGCACGACAAGCTGTCCTGCTACGGCGATAACCACGCCTATACCGGCGGTTATGTAAACGAGCATTGAAAAGTATTTATTAGCCCTTTCGTTATCGCCCTCGCCAAGCGTTTTGGAAACGAGCGCGCTTCCGCCGGCGCCGAGCATAAAGCCGATTGAGCCGAAAACCATAAACAGAGGATAGATATAGTTGATTGCCGCTACCGCTTCCGAACCTGCGAAATTGGACACGAAAAGTCCGTCCACCACGCTGTAAACGGAGGTGAACACCATCATGATGACCGACGGCGCGGCAAACATCAATAATTTTTTATAGGTGAAATGTTCGGAAAGCTGAATTCTCATAATCTTTAAAGTATAAAAAAGGCGCTGCGGCTATTTTTATAAACCTCGGCGCACCGACGTCTTATCAACCGTGCCGCTGCGGCGGCGGGTTCTCCGACGAATATGTTGTGTAAACCGTATTATATATGGTTATATAATATATGTCAAATATTTTACTGTGAATTTTTTAAAACGCTTGACTTTGCGGCGGCAGTATATATTATAATAGGAAAAAGCTTTAACGGTAACACATATGATTTTAAACACACGCATTGAAGGAAAAACTTTGGATAATGAACGCGCACTGTACGGGTTGAAGAATACAAGTGTTGCAAACTGCACGTTTGCCGGTCCCGCAGACGGCGAAAGCGCACTTAAAGAGTGCCGTGAAATCAACGTTGAACGTTGCAGCTTTTCCCTCCGCTATCCGCTTTGGCACGCGCAAGGTTTTTCGGTTGCAAGCTGCAATATGGACGAAAAGACGCGCGCCGCGCTTTGGTATTGCAGGGACGGAATTATTTCCGACAGTAAACTAGGCGGAATTAAAGCCTTACGCGAATGCGACAGAATTTGCCTTGAGAACTGCAAAATAGTTTCGCCCGAATTCGGCTGGCGTTGCCGCGGTGTTGTTGCCGAAGGCTGCGAGGTTGAAAGCGAGTACTTTATGTTCGAAAGCAAAAAGCTTTATTTAAAGGACGTGAAGTTTACCGGCAAATATTCCTTCCAATACGTAAAAAACGCGATTATAGAAAACTGCGACTTTTCCACCAAGGACGCGTTCTGGCATTCCAAAAACATTACGGTTAAAAATACGGTGCTCCGCGGAGAATACCTTGGCTGGTACTCTGAAAACCTTACGCTTGAAAACTGCCTTATCATAGGCACGCAACCGTTGTGCTACTGTAAAAATTTAAAGCTTATAAACTGCCGTACGGAAGGATGCGATTTGGCGTTTGAGTATTCAGACGTCCACGCAACTATAGAAGGAAGCGTTTTATCCGTCAAAAACCCCAAAAGCGGAAAAATAATTGCTGACGGCTTTGGCGAAGTGATTTTTGCCGATAACAATATCCCCTGCCGCGGCAAAGTTATTTTACGGCAGGCGGCGGACGGTTGCACGTGCAAAAGCTCGGGACAATGTTAATAACTTTTTGTAAAATTATATAAAAACTTGTCGGAAATTATCGTATTTCCGACTTTTTTTACATTTTGGGGATAAATTGTGGATGAAATATCCGAACGTTTGTATTTCAAAGCTATCCACAACCGTAATTGTGGACAACTTTCGGTGGATAAACCCCTGAAAACAGCCCCGAAAGCTGTTTAAGCGCCCGTTTATCCACAATAGAATAATTTATGCTTTAACTTTGAATTTTATTATCGAATTACTCCTTTTTGTTAACGAAATCAATCAGAATATTTACTTTTGTAACTACTTCATTCAATTCTTTTATAACTGCAGTTCTTTTAATTTCTTTATCAGTTTTCTTGTACCGCCAACTTTCACAAGTAGAATGCTTTTTAACTATTTCTCTGTTTTTGTAGCAATAGCCGCAGTTCGTCCTTAAAAAACAGCAATACGCTTTTGTAAAGTATGCTTCAAACATATTGCATCTGCAACACTCTTTTTTGATCATAACTACCGCCTTATTTATCAATTTGACATTTACTAAATGTCATCTAGTTTAGATTAACATATTATAATGTATTTGTCAAGCAGTGAATGTCAAAATAAGGAAAAGTTATGTTTAAAAATAAGGCACAAAACGGTAAGAACAATATTTGCGGACAAAAAGTTTACGAGCTGAGAAAAAACGCAAAGCCAAAAATTTCGCAACGAATGCTTGCCGAAATGTTGCAGTTGAATGGAATTGACGTTGATAAAAACGCCGTACAGAGAATTGAAAGCGGACAGCGCTTTGTTACGGATATTGAAATTATAGCAATCTGCAAAATTTTCAATATTTCCTGCGACGAATTACTTTTAAGATAATTTTTTAAGCCGCGTGCATTGCACGCGGCTTTTTTTATAATTTCATTATTACTGCTTTTGAATTTTTGCGCCGTAGATAGCGGAAACGTCGTTGGAAAATTTTTGCATTTTCTCGCAGGATTTCAAAGGCACCGTGTTTTCGTATTCTTCAAGGCGCTTTATCTGGTCGCGCGCAAGCTTTTGCGGAACGTCTATTTCAACGGTAACGTAGAGGTTGCCCGTGCCGTTGACCGTTCTTACACCCTTGCCGCGCATACAAAAGCGCGTACCCGAGGAGGTACATTCAGGAATAGTCAGCTCCAACGTGTCGTCAATACCGGGGACGGAAATTTTACCGCCCGTTACCGCCGTTTTGTAGGAAATAGGCACTGTGACGTATAAATCCCTGTCCTCGCGGCGGAGAAGTCTGTGGGGTTCTATTCTGAAATATACGTACAAATCGCCGCTTTCTCCGCCGTTGCCCGCCGCCTGACCGAAACCGCGCTTTCTTAAGCTGCTGTCCTTATCCACGCCTGCGGGGATATTTACGGTGAAGCGCGTTTCCTTGCGCTGATAGCCCTTACCCTTACAGTCGGGACATTTATCCAGAACCTGCCTGCCCGTGCCGCCGCAATCGGGGCACGCGCCGACCTGTATCGTTCTGCCGAAAATCGTATCCTGCTGGAATTTGACCCTGCCGGAGCCTGAGCATCTTTCACACTTTTTAAACGCCGTGCCGCCCTTTGCGCCAGTGCCGTTACAAGCCGAGCAAGGCTCGTTACGGGTGTAGCTTATTTCCTTGGAACACCCTTTTATTGCGTCTAGGAAGGAAAGCGAAACGGTTTGTTCTATATCCGCTCCGCGTGCAGGCCGCCTTTGTGCGGTGCCGCCGAAGCTTCCGCCGAACATTGAGCTTAAAATATCCTCGAAGCCGCCCATACCCCCCATACCGCCGCTAAAGCCGCCGAAAGGATTTCCGCCTCCGCCCATACCGGGATGCTCAAGCTCGAAGTCGTACTGTTTCCTTTTCTGTTCGTCGGAAAGAACGGCGTTCGCCTCGTTAATCTCCTTGAACTTTTCCGCTGCGGCCTTGTCGTTCGGGTGAAAATCGGGGTGATATTGCTTAGCCATTTTTCTGTACGCTGACTTAATTTCGTCCTGCGTAGCGTTCTTTGATACGCCGAGAATATCGTAATAGTTTTTATTCGCCATAGAATAATATCCTTAATGCGCCTTAAAGGGGTGCTGTAACACCCCTTTATATTTGGTAAGATTTTTCAATTAGTATTTTAGTGCTGTCTGAATTCGGTGTCGCCGTCGTTGGGGGTTCCTCCCTGTCCTGCCGCACCGCCTGCCTGCTGATACATTTTAGCTACTACGGGCTGAATTTCTGTCTGCAAGGTTTCAATTGCGGCTTTAATTCTGTCGTTATCGCCCGATTCAAGCTCGGTTTTTGCCTTGGCTACTGCGTCCTCAACGGTCTTTTTATCGTCGTCGGAAAGCTTGTCGCCGGCTTCCTTCACCGTCTTTTCAAGGCTATCAATCATACTTTCAAGCGTGTTCTTGTTGTCGACCGCTTCCTTGCGCTTCTTGTCCTCTTCGGCGTATTTTTCCGCGTCCTTTACGGCTTTATCGATATCCTCGTCGGAAAGGTTTGTGGAAGCCGTAATAGTAATATTCGTGCTTTTGCCCGTGCCCAAATCCTTTGCGGTAACGTTTACTATACCGTTAGCGTCCACGTCGAAGGTAACTTCTATCTGCGGAACGCCGCGGGGTGCGGGAGGAATATCGGTAAGCATAAATTTACCCAGTGATTTATTGTCGCGCGCGAACTTTCTTTCGCCCTGTAAAACGTTGATTTCAACGCCGGGCTGATTGTCCGCCGCGGTGGAAAATACCTGACTCTTTTTAACGGGTATTGTGGTATTCCTTTCGATTAAGGGAGTTGAAACACCGCCGAGCGTTTCAATACCGAGGGTCAAAGGCATAACGTCGAGAAGAAGCACGTCCTTGACCTCGCCCGATAAAACGCCGCCCTGAATTGCCGCGCCTATTGCAACGCACTCGTCGGGGTTGATACCCTTGAAGGGTTCTTTGCCCGTTATAGACTTGACTTTATCGAATACGGCAGGGATACGCGTGGAGCCGCCAACCATTATTACCTTATTTATATCGCCGTAGGAAAGCCCTGCGTCCTGCATTGCCTTTTTCATAGGCTCTACCGTTCTTTCAACCAAATCTTGGGTAAGGCTGTCGAACTTCTGCTTGGATAAATCTATATCAAGGTGTTGGGGTGCGCCGTCGACTACCGTGATGAATGGCAGGTTGACGTTAGTCGTGCTCATACCCGAAAGCTCTATTTTAGCTTTTTCTGCGGCTTCTTTAAGCCTCTGCATAGCCATTTTGTCTTTGGAAAGGTCTACGCCCGTATCCTTTTTGAAGGTTTCAACTAGGTAGTCGATAACCTTATTATCGAAGTCGTCGCCGCCGAGACGGGTATCGCCGTTGGTTGCAAGCACTTCAAAAACCCCGTCGCCGATTTCGAGAATGGAAACGTCGAACGTACCGCCGCCGAGGTCGTAAATCATAACCTTCTGGCTGCCTTCCTGTTTATCCAAGCCGTAGGCAAGCGCAGCTGCGGTGGGTTCGTTGATAATACGCAGAACGTTAAGACCTGCGATTTTACCAGCGTCCTTGGTTGCCTGACGCTGACTGTCGTTAAAGTATGCGGGGCAGGTTATAACCGCGTCAGTAACCTTAGTGCCGAGGTAGCTTTCCGCGTCGGCTTTGAGCTTGGAAAGCACCATAGCCGAAATTTCCTGAGGCGAATAGCCTTTTTCTATATTTACCTTGTACGATTCACCCATATGGCGCTTGATTGAAATAACCGTTTTATCGGGTGAAGCGACTGCTAGACGTTTAGCCGCCTGTCCTACTATACGACTGCCGTCCGCCTTGAACGAAACTACCGAAGGCGTGGTTCTGTTGCCTTCGCTGTTGGCGATTACGACGGGTTCGCCGCCTTCCATTACCGCCACACACGAGTTAGTCGTGCCTAAGTCGATACCTATTACTTTTCCCATATTATAAATTCTCCTTTAATTGTCTTATATTAACCGGTTTATAAGGTTGTTATTCGCTGATTACGGTTACTTGCGCAAAGCGGATAACCTTTTCGCCCTGACGGTAGCCTTTTTTCAAAACCTGCTTAACCGTGTTGGGGGTTTCGCCCTCTTCGCAGGGGAAATTCATTACGGCTTCCATTTCGTCCTCGTTAAAGGGCGCGCCTGCCTCTATTGCTATTTCCTCCACTCCGAGCGAGCTTAAAATGTTTTTAAAGTTTTTGATAATCTTGTCGATTCCTGCTTTGGTTTTTTCATCCGACGCCGAATCGAGCGCGTAACCGAAGTTATCCGCAACGGGCAGAAGCTTTAAAACGGCTTCCGCCGCTCCGTCCGCATAAGCCTTGGAAATTCCAGCGGCGTTGCGCTTGCGGTAATTATCGTACTCGGCGGAAACAGAATACCACTTGCGTTTATAATTTTCCGCCAACGCCTGAGCTTTTTCCAGCTCAGAAAGCTCTTTTTCTTCGGGCTTTTCCTGTACTTCGTCCTCTGAGGATTGATTTTCCGCTGCGTTTTCGGTTTCGCCGCGCTTTGCGTTCTGTTTCTTTTCCATATTTAAAATACCGTCTGAATTTTCTTTACATTATTAATATAAACTTATTAACGCGCGTTAAACAAAAATTACGTGATTTTTTTGTTTAACGCGCCGAACGGCTAACAGTGCCGCTTCATTGTGCATAAAATATACAAAATATGAAAAAATATAAATTAAAAATGAAAAAATCAGGGATATAATTTAAATTTATACAATACAGTTGCATTTTTTATACACTTTTGCTTGCTTAAAAGATTGCTTTAGTGGTATTATATAAATGTATAGTATATTTCCGCCGTAGTTTTGGCGGCGGATATAAAAATGCTTTAAAGACGAAAAAACCATTTCAGGAGGTTTTTATGGGAAAAATAAAAAAGGTGCTTATAGGCGCGCTATTAACCTGCGCGGCAATTTGCGTAAGCACTGCGGCGGCTGCCTGCAGTAAAAACGCAGACTACTCCAAGTACCCTGCTTACAGGGAACCTGCAGGCTACGTTCCGCCCACAGGCGGCGACGACGAGCCCGACCAGGAAAAATATAACGGCGTTTATACCGTTAAAATAAACTCCAAAGGCGGACTTAAGCTTAACGGAGTACACGTTAACGCTGTTAAAAACGGAGCCGTAGTAATGTCCGGTATATCTATCGACGGCATAGTGGAGTTTGCACTTGAGAAAGGCGTTTACGATATAGAAATAGTTGCAAGCACTCTGCCCGACGGATATTATATAGAAGACGAATACCGTACGGAAGCAGAAAAAGCGGTTGTCAGCGTTAATCTGCCTTCGCGCGTTATTTCCACAACTGCATCGTCAGGCACGAGCTACAGCATTGGCGATATTATGTACGATTTCGGATATACGGAAGTCGACGGCGCAAGACGGACGCTTTCCGGCTTATTTTCCGACCCTAATATAAAAGCGGTGGTTTTAAACTTTTTCTATACCACCTGCGGACCCTGCCAGGCGGAGTTCCCGGCTATTCAGGGTGCATACGAAGCGTATAGCGATAAACTTGCTTTAATCGCGCTGTCCAACCAAGACAGTACCGCCGATATAAAGAAATTTAAAGAAAGCCGCGGACTTACGTTCGATATGGCGTACGACAGCGCCGGCGTTACCGGTATGTTCGGCGTCTCCAACTTCCCCACCACCGTAATCGTTGACAGGTACGGCGCGGTTGCTTACCGCAGTATGGGCTCACTGCCCAACGAAGCGGTTTGGAAAGGGCTTTTCAATACCTACACTTCGGACGATTACGAGCAGAAACCGCCTGAAGAAAACCCCGGCGAAGTACCCACCGAACGCGTTAAACCCACGGAGGGACTTACGATGCCGTCTTCCGAAGATATATCGGCGGCGATTAACGGCGTAGGCACTTCGGGAAAAGTTACGAATTACCGCCCCGAAACCAACGAAAAGGATGCCGAATACAGCTGGCCCTGGTTAATTGAGGAAGAAAACGGCAGCAAGTACCTTACCGCTTCTAACTCCAAAAAAGGATATTCCTTCGCAACGGTATATTCTACCGTAACGCTTGAAAGCGGAGACGCGCTCTCCTACGAGTACTACGTAGATACCGAAACCGACTGCGACCTGTTGTACGCGCTTTTGGACGGAAGAATCGTAGGAACGCACAGCGGACACAGCGGCGGCTGGCAGGAAGCAAAGGCCGTTTATATCGCAGACCACACGGTTACGCTGGAATTTGCCTTTATATATATAAAGGACCAGCAGGAGGACGTAGGCGAGGATAAAGCTTCGATAAGAAATATAAATATCCGCCCCATAACCGAAGTTCAGGCAACCGTTGACCAGCGCACTTCCGCAATAGACGGGCTGACGCTTGAAAACGGGGAATACACGAAGAACGGACAGAACTTTGAAGTAGGTTATATAACCAAACCGACTGCGAACGACCCTTACTATCATATAAACTACGTAGACTTAAACGGCGTGACTCAGAGGGCATTGCTTTTGGTTGACTTCAACTTCTCCACGCTCTGGGCGGAAAAGCACCTCGGCTCGTCGACGTTCACGAACGCCGCAAGCACGAGAACGGACGCAACACTGTACTTGCTTTCTTTCTGGCGTATGTCCAACTACGACCGCGATGACGCTGAAAACACTCCGCTTAAATTCGACTACGGACATTCAGATGCGCTGATTGAAAGCTACTATTTGCAGAACTTCTCCGACAACCAGCTGTTACCATTAAACGAAGAACGCAAGGCTATCGTGGAAGACTTTATTAAAGAGTTCTATAAATCGCACAAATCACTGCTTGCCGACGGCGACGAATATTACGAAGACCAGTGGCTTGAATTCTGCTTCTACTATATGCACTTCGGCGGAGAACACGAAGAAGGCGAAATCTGCTTCCAGACAGACAACCCTATAATGGGACTTTCCTTCGAAACGGCGCTTACCGCCCAGCTTGGAAAAAACTCTGCGAACATAACTAAGATTCTGAATATGGGTGACGGCGGCGGATTGAAATATACTTTTAAGCCTTCGCAGACGGGCGTATACCTCTTCCGTTCGGAAGCAGTTGAACAAGGCGTCGATCCCGCAATTATGATTTACGATGAAAACAATAATTTAATCGTAGAACAGGATGACGACGTAAGGTATAACGTATTCGGCAACTTCAATTTCTATGCTTACGTATATATGGAAGCAGGCAAAACCTATAAAGTACAAGCGGCAATGCACTATGCACTTTCCGCCGGCAACTATAACTTCTATATCGAATACACGGGCAAAAGCTTCATTCAGCACCTGCGCGTATGTTCGACCGCGGACGGTATGTGGACCTACGACCCCGATAATACTTCGTTTGAGTACTATCTGGCAATACCCGTATCTCTTAACCCCAGCGACGGATACTATCATGCGGTAACCGAAGATTACGATTACGGCTCGAAAATCTACGTCGATTTCGTTCACGAAAACTTCTTCGACCAGAACGGTCATTCGCTGATTGAGCTGATAGATTTGGGTATGTTCAATTTCGGGGTTATCGACTATACCGCACAAATGAAACAGTACTATTATAACTCAATAAACGGTAAAAATGCCGACGACGAATTGTACGGACTTATCGAAGCCGACAGAACGCTAGTGAATATGCTTAACACGCTTATCCGCACGACGCACGGCAACGGACCTGAATCGAACGCATGGCTTATGTTCGCCTGCTACTACGATTACGTAGGCATTCCTTCGTGAAATTAAAGCATTTAAGCGCCCCTCTTCAGAGGGGCGCTTATTTTTGCATAAAAATCAATATTAATATGCATAATATTCATTATAACCAACTTTTATAAATAATATCACAATTCGCGCGGTTTTTTATTCGTTTTCCCTTGCATATGTACCGGAATTGTTATATAATTAAAATAATTAAAATTTCGGAGGTTTATTATGATTAAGACTTTAAGAAAAATTACCTTAGGCGCAGTAATTGCTCTTGCGGTGGTTTGTATGGGCATTTTCGCAGCAGCCTGCGATAAAAACGATGACGGCGGCGAAGCGTACGTTATAACCGTTCTCTATCCCAACGGCTCTGCCGTAGACGGACAGACCGAAGGCACGGGCGGTGTTATCGGCGACGGCGAGCAGGGCACTTTCGTAATGGTTCAGCTTTGCGACGCTGACAATGAAGAACATTGCTACACACAGCTCAGGCTCGGCGCAGACGGCAAGCTCAGCATTCCTGCAAGCGAGCTTGAAGAAGCGCTCAGCGGAGTAAATAACTTTGCCGTTCATCTTAACGGGTTGCCTGAAGGTTACGGCTATGACGATAACTACAAAGTATCCAAAACCAACAAAGAAGTTACTATCACTTTAAAATTAAAATAAGGAAAATAAAAAATGACTAAGAAAAAGAAACTTTTAATCGCGCTGCTTTCCGCAACCTGTCTAACGGCAGGCGCGTGCGGAATTGCGGCGTGCAAGGATAAGGACGACCACAGAGACGATCCCCCTCCCGTTGTTTACGATTACAACGTACTGGCGAAGGATAACAACGATAACCCCGTTAAGGACGTATGGTTCAAGGTCGGCTACATTTCAGACAGCCACGAATTTATACCTGTAACGCATACGGTTAACGGCAAGGAAGTAACCCTCGTTGCAAAGACAGGCGAGGACGGTAAAACAGGTTTCAACTTCGACCCCGAAGAGGGCAAAACGTACCGCGTCCAGCTTGCTGACTATGATGAAATAAATTCAGAGGGCGTAACAAGAAACTTCCCCTACGGTTATAGAGCGGTTGACACCTACGTTGAATACAGCGGCGACGCAACGAGTATAGAATATTCATTCAGCTATCTCCCCAACGGCTTTTTTGAAAACGAGCATAAGGAATTAAACTACAAGCGCGCATACGACGAAACAACCAATGCGCCTAAAGAAGTTAAAGGCGAAAACAAGTTCAGCCTTGAAAAAGACAGGCACTCATACTTCTATCTTTTAACCTACGACGCTCCCAGAGGCGGCGATGACGAAGGACGAGCAAAAGCTACGCAAGCCGCAGCAGGCGTGTATGAAGTAAGCTTTTCCACAACCTCCTCCGCTCACGTTTCAATGTACAATTTCACGGCGACGGAAGCTTACTGCTATCTTAACCAGACCGACCGCAAACCCCACGAAAGCATAATTATTGACACGGTAACCTCGTCGGAAGACACTATAACCCTTGAACTTACCGTTTACGGCGATATGGCGCGCGCAATGCAATTCTTTGCAATCTATGCGGACGCCGACTGCGAAGTAACAGTAAACGTAACCAGAACGGGCGACGCAACCGAACCCGAAGTTGTCCAGACAACCATAGTTCCGTTTACCGCTCCTACATCCAAGTATGAAAACAACCCTAACGGCAAGCTTACGCTTATGCCTTTGGACGGCACATTGGAAGTTGTGAAAGGCGGCGACGGCTATTACCACGTCGGCTCGGAAAGCGGACCGCTTCTCCTTGCTAACCTTACCAAAACACTTGCGCGTGTAGGCGAATATCCCATTAACTTACTTCCCATTAACTCAGAATCCAAAGAAAGCACTTTCATAGTAGGTAAATACGAGAACGGTCAGCTTGTCGAAAGGCTTAACTATAACAATCTGCTTTCAGCTTATGCGAATTCCGCGAACTCGGACGGCGTTTATCCCGTCAACGACGATTTGTATAAATTCCTTAAAGAATTCCAGTATAAATGGATAAGCGCAAGCCTTTCAGCGTATGACTGGCTTATTCCCTGCCAGTATTACGCGCCGGATGACGGATTCGAATCCAAAGGCGCAGGCACGGAAGCCGATCCCTTCATACTGTTGGAGTCTTTGAATAAGCTTACGAATTCGGGCAATTCGGCTTGGATATCGTTTACCGCAACCACTACAGGCTTGTATTCGTTTACCCCGTCAAGCGGAACGTTTACGGCACCTGCAAACGTTGAAACGACGGAATTGAACGGCGTTACGTATCTTGCGCTCGGCGTAGGCGAAACCGTTAAAATGCAGCTTAACCAAGTTTCGGCAAACGCAAGCGTCAGCGTAGCTTCTGCGGCTTCGGCAGTTTTGGAGGCGTCAACCAAGGAAGTCACCGAAACCGACGAGAACGGAAATACTACAACTACCACCGTACCCGGACCCGGAACCTCCGCAAACGACGCGCTTACGTTTATGTCCCCCGGACTTTACGCTTACGTAATAGATGAAATACTCAGCGAAGACGGGCTTTACGTTAAAATACCGGCGCTAGTTGACGGCACGTATACGCTTAAGGTTTACGGCAACGGCACGGGCATAACTTATAACAGCCAAACAGTATCCCAGCTTACCCTTAACGTTGAAGGCGGCAAGGATTACGTTCTTATTCTTTCCGCTGATGCCGCAGGCATATATATGCTTGAAGTTGCATTCACCGCGGAAGGCGCAGGCAATACCTTCACTTTGGATTTTGAATCGTGGTCGGCAGTAGATTTCGAATACACAGCAAATACAAGCGGCTGGTATAAATTCGATTTCCCCGAAGGTTCGCCTTTATGGGCTGAAGATGAAAACGGAACCGAACAGACCGATTCATTCTACTTGGAGGCAGGCGAGAAAATGACGTTCTGCATTATTTCAATGGAAACAGGTAAATTCTCGTTCTCTATAGTCGAGGGCGAACCCGTGGAGGTTACGCCTTTGAAAATCGGCGAACCCGTGGATATCACGGTACCCAGCGGTGAAGAAGGCTACGAATCTCCTCTTACAGTTACCGCCGGAACCTACACGTTATCAATCGATTGGCTGCCGAATATCGGTCAGGAAACTTTTACCGTTTACGTTACTACAAGCATGAGCGGAAGACCCAGCTCTTACACTTTAAACGCTTCAAGCACTTCAGCTGATATAACCTTTACGAATAGCGAAGAAGTTACGATAGCCATCGTTTCTTCAAGTATGAGAGACCTTGTTATTACGGTTACGATAACTGAAAAAGCATAAGCGTTAACACAATGATAAATATTCCCCGACCTTTTGGTCGGGGAATATTTTTTAGTTTTCAAGTTGCGGGGGGGGGGGGGTGGGTGGGGCCGCCGCCGGAGAAAAAAAAACTGGAGAGGTTGTTGAGGGGGGGGTAATTGTATTTATTTTGT
>CAMWNA010000024.1 GCA_947175515.1 uncultured Clostridia bacterium
ATGTTAATAAATACTTAAAAGATATATGACTGTTATTATAAAAAATCTTTGTTCTATTTGCACAAAGTTTTTTAAAAAATATATACAAATTTATATTAATATGTTATAATTACGATAATTGATTTTGATAAATACGTCAATAATTACGAAGGCAAAACAGCCTTATTCGGGAGTATGATTTTGGAAAAGATAGGCATCATCGATTTAGGTTCAAATTCGGCAAGACTGGTAATAGTCAACCTGTTTGCCGACGGCTATTTTATGGTCGTGGACGAGCTTAAGGAAAGCGTCCGTTTAGGTCAGGATATGGAGCGCGACGGCTTTTTAAAGCCCGCGCGCGTAGCCGAAACCATTAAAACGCTGAAAATGTTCAGAAAGCT
Organism: uncultured Clostridia bacterium; assembly: GCA_947175515.1. Classification (GTDB taxonomy): domain Bacteria; phylum Bacillota; class Clostridia; order Christensenellales; family Borkfalkiaceae; genus Coproplasma. The sequence continues at coordinate 381 of CAMWNA010000024.1, forward strand.
ATGCGACGCAAGCAACGTTTCGCGCATTATCGCAGTTGCTACCGCAGCCGTCCGCCGCGCAAAAAACCAGCGTAGCTTTTTAGATGAAATTCAGGCTAGCTGCGGCATTAAAATACGCGTTTTAACTGCGGAAGAGGAAGCGGTTTACGTTTACCGCGGCGTAATAAATTCGATGGACGTGCCTAAAGGTTTAATTCTCGAAATAGGCGGCGGCTCCACGAAAATCGTCTATTACAACAGGCGCAACATTTTAAATTACGTTACGCTTCCTTTCGGTGCAGTCACCTTGACGGGGCTTTTTTCCGAGGACGGCTTAAAGCCCGAAAAGCAGGCGAAAAAGATTGAAGAATTTTTCACCGAACAGCTTAAAAAGGTTGAATGGATAAACGAAATCGACCCCGACGTTCAGATGATAGGCGTGGGCGGTTCTTTCCGCAACTTGTTCAAAATAAACAAGATGGTCAAAAAGTACCCCCTTGACACCGTACACAATTACGCAATGCCGGTAGAGGATTTCAATAACGTGTACGATATGATAAAGGTACTCGACCTTGACAAAAAGAAGAAGATAAAGGGGCTTTCCGCCGAGCGCGCGGACATTCTTCCCGCGGCGCTTGCAATTATAAAGTCGTTCGTGTCTTACTTCAATTTCGAAAAAATCTTAATGACGGGCGCGGGCATACGCGAAGGCATTATGTTTAATCAGGCTCTGCCCATTACCGAGGAAAAACCCATTTCCGACGTTTTAAACTATTCGCTTACAACCCTCGTTAAATATTACGACTGCGACGAAAAGCACGTTGAACACGTTGTTAATTTAAGCATACAGCTTTTCAAACAGCTCCGCGTTCTGCATAAGTTCCCCCGTCAGTACCTGCGCGTTTTAAAGGTTGCCGCAACGCTGCACGATTGCGGTATGCGCATTAAATATTACAATCACCAGCGCCATAGCTGTTATATGATTTTAAACGCAACCTTGTACGGCGTATCCCACCGCGACATAGTGCTCGCGGCGTTCACTGCGTGCTGTCATAAGAAAGAAGATATCAACGCCTACGACTGGGCAAGGTATAAGGACATTCTGCACGAGGACGATATAGACGTAGTCAAAAAACTCGGCGTGATTTTGCGCATAGCGGAAAGTCTGGACAGGTCCATGTCCGGCTCGGTTAAATCTATAAATTGCGATATTTTGGGCGATTCGGTAATTATGAAGACTGAAGTTGAAGGCGACGCGACTCTTGAAATACGCAACGCCATGGCGGCTTCAGCGGAATTCAGAAAGTCCTTCCACAAAAACTTAGAAATACTTTAAATATAAAATGCCGCGGAAAGTTTCGGCGGCATTAAAATTTTGTTATGTTTATTCTAGCAAGCGCCTCTCCCAGAAGAAAAGAGCTGTTAGCCCAAGTTATACCCAAGTTCGGGGTTATCCCTGCAACCGCCGACGAGAAAGTGAACGTATCTCTCTTTCCTGAAAAAACCGCTTGCGCTCTTGCCGAAAGCAAGTGCGACGAGGTGTTTAAAACTCACCCTGAAGATACGGTTATCGGTTGCGATACGATAGTCTGTTTTGGCGACGAGGTCTTTGGAAAGCCCAAGGACAGGGAGGAAGCGGCGCGAACGCTCAGACGGCTTTCGGGTAAAACCCACTTCGTTATTACGGGCGTCTGCGTCAGGAATAAATATAAAAAGCTTATTGACTTCGATAAAACCGAAGTAAAGTTCAATATCTTATCCGAAGAATTTATAAAAATCTACGTTGACGGCGGTTCGCCGCTTGACAAAGCCGGAAGCTACGGCATTCAGGACGGCGGTATCGTTAAGGAATATTTCGGCAGCTATACGAACGTAGTCGGTCTGCCCGTAAACTTGGTAAGAAAAATGCTTAAAGAGGTGCGTAAATGAAAAGGCTTGCAATCGATTTCGGTTCCAGCGTTACTAAAATTTATATTTCCGGCTGCGGCGTGGTTTTAATGGAAGCCACCTGCATAGCCGTAGAGGAGTATATAGAGGACGGCGAAAAATGCCTCAATATAAAAGCGTTCGGCGACAAAGCGCGCGCGCTTTCCGGCAGAGCCGCGGTAAACACGCATATCGTCAACCCCGTGTTCGAAGGCGATATCGTACACGAAAATCTTGCCGCGTTCCTTTTACAGTACTTCCTTGAAAAGATAGAAATACCCCGCCGCAAAGCAAAGCATACTGAGGTTATGTTTATTCTCCCCTGCGGCTGCAAGCCGGAGCTTAAAGAAAAATACCAGCGCATTGCAGACGAATGCGGTATTTCAATGGCTTACTTCACGCTTACCCCGTTTGCCGCAGTGCTCGGCCATAACGTTGCAATCAGCGAAAGCAGACCTATGTTCTGCCTTGATATCGGCTACGGCATAACCAATATCGCCGCGCTTTCGCAGGACGGCATAATTTCGGGCATAAACGTAAATTTGGGCGGCGGAAATATCGACGTTCATTTAATCGACGTTTTAGCCGAAAACCATAATATAAAAATCGGCGCGCTTACGGCGGAGCGCGTTAAAAACGTAGTGGGCAGCTTATTAAACGACGATAACAAACTGACGGTAGTCGACGGAAGAGAAGTGTCGGGCGGTGCGCCGGCTTCTATTGCCGTAAACTCCTCGCAGGTATACGAAATTATTACCACTTACGTTGATAAAATTTTGGAATACGTTTCATTGGTTATGGCAAAGCTTCCTGCCGAAGTTTCCTCGTCGGTTATGCGCGGCGGCGTTTACCTTTCGGGCGGACTGGTTAAAATGGACGGTCTTGCCGAATACATTGAAGAAAAGCTTCAGATTCCCGTAAACGTTCCCGAAGAGCCGCAGCTTGCCGCAGTTATCGGCGCCGGCACTATACTTTCAAGCGACCGGCTTTGGGATAAGCTCGCAACAGTCAGCGACTGAATTAAACCGACTAAAAGAAGTTATTTTAACTTCTTTTTTTCTTGCAAAAAACTCCGTATTAAATTATAATTGTAACTGATATGAATTCTAAAAACGTACGCAATTTCTGCATAATAGCACATATCGACCACGGCAAGTCAACGCTTGCGGACAGGCTTATGGAAAAGACGGGTCAGGTCTCCAAACGCGAAATGGAGGACCAGCTTTTGGATTCTATGGATATAGAGCGCGAGCGCGGCATAACCATTAAGCTTACGCCCGTAAGAATGTTTTACACCGCAAAGGACGGTCAGGAATACGAGCTGAATTTAATCGATACCCCCGGTCACGTAGACTTTACGTACGAGGTTTCGCGTTCCCTTGCCGCGTGCGAGGGCGCAATTTTAATCGTCGACGCGTCGCAGGGCGTGGAAGCGCAGACGCTTGCAAACGTCTATCTTGCGCTTGAAAACAACCTTGAAATTCTGCCTGTAATAAACAAAATAGATTTACCATCCGCCCGTCCCGACGAGGTCAAAGCCGAGATAGAGGAAGTTATCGGATTGGACGCGTCCTACGCGCCCTTGGTTTCCGCTAAGGAGGGAATAGGTATTGAGGACGTTCTTGAAGCCGTCATTAAGTACTTCCCCTCGCCCGAAGGCAATACGAAGGCACCCTTACGCGCTTTGATATTCGACAGTTATTACGACAATTATAAGGGCGTAATTTTATTTGTCCGCATAAAGGAAGGCAGGGTAAAGTCGGGCGATAAAATTAAAACCTTCCGCTCGGACAAAATTTACGAGGTCGTGGAAACGGGCGTATTCAGCCCCAATCTTTTGCCTAAGGACGAGCTTTCCGCAGGCGACGTCGGCTATATTGCGGCTTCAATAAAATCGATTCTCGACGTAGCCGTCGGCGACACGGTAACGCTTGCGGACAACCCCGCGCCGGAACCCTTGGCTGGCTATAAAAAAGTTCAGAGCGTGGTTTTCTGCGGCATCTATCCGCTTGACGGCAGCCGCTTCAACGATTTAAAGGAAGCAATATTGAAGCTTCAGCTCAACGACGCTTCGCTGATATTCGAACCCGACAATTCCGTGGCTTTGGGCTTCGGCTTCCGCTGCGGCTTTTTGGGGCTTCTGCATATGGAAATCATTCAGGAGAGGATAGAACGCGAATTCGGGCTTGAAATAATCACCACCGCGCCGTCTGTAAGCTACAAGGTTGTAAAGACCGACGGTGAAACGCTGTTCGTAGACAATCCTTCGCATCTTCCGCCGCAATCCGAAATAGAGCATATGGAAGAGCCGATCGTCAAAGCGGATATATATTCTCCGCCCGATTATCTGGGGCAGATAATGGATTTGTGCCGTGAAAAACGCGGAACGTTTTTACAGATGACTTACCTCGATAAAAGCCGTGTCCGTTTAGAATACGACTTACCGTTGAATGAAATCATTTTCGACTTTTTCGACAGCATCAAATCGCGTACGCGCGGCTATGCAAGCTTCGATTACGAGCTTAAGGGCTACGAGCGCAGTAAGCTTGTAAAGCTGGATATACTTTTAAACGGCGAGCCCTGCGACGCGTTATCTATGATAGTCCATGAGGATTCGGCGTACACACGCGGCAGAACGCTTTGCGAAAATTTAAAAGAGGCTATCCCCCGTCAGCTTTTCGAAGTGCCCGTTCAAGCGGCAATCGGCGGTAAAATTATCGCGCGCGAAACTGTTAAAGCAGTCAGAAAGGACGTGCTTGCAAAATGCTACGGCGGCGACATAACGCGCAAGAAAAAGCTTTTGGAAAAGCAGAAAGAGGGCAAAAAGCGTATGCGCTCGATAGGCAGCGTCGAAGTCCCCTCAGAAGTGTTTATGCAGATTTTGAAAACGAATAAGGATTGATTTGTTTTTATGGATTTTCTGCAATTCATTAAAAAATTCATTGAGGGCGAAATTCCTCCCGCAGACTTTCAAAACGAAATCATAAACAACGAAGGGCTTCAAAAATTTATAGATTTCAAGGTGAAGGGTTTACCCAAATACCTTGAAGAATACGGTTACAGCCTTTGGGTGTATCTCGCCTGTCTTGACGCGGTCGATGTAGGGAACGCTTATGAAATGCACGAACGTGTAAAAAAGATTTTTGATGACGAGGGGTTTAAGCCTACGGACAAATATAAAGTAGCCTACAATTTGTTTTTGGATTTGAATTTTATTTTGAATTACGTCGATTGTCCGCAGATAACTGAAAAACTCATTGCCGAGCTTCCCGAAGTTTCCTATGCGCAGAAAAAGAAAATTATGCGGAAAAAACTGAAAGAGTTATTTGTGTGCGACAATAAGCCGCCAGAGTGGATACAGGATCCCGAATGGCCGTTAAGGAACGGAAAACCGATGGTATTCAAGGGGCAATACGATATTAAGGACGGTTGCCGTTACGTTTTTTACGACGAAGAGGGCGAGCAGGAAGTTGAGCAATTCGATTAAACGGTTAAAATCGTATGTATGAAAGTTTTTTTGAAAGGGTTTACGAGGTCGTAAAAAAAGTGCCGGAAGGCAGGGTTACAACCTACGGCGACGTGGCGCGCGCGATAGGCGCGCCTAAGTGTTCGCGGCAGGTCGGTTGGGCGCTTCACGTCAATCCCGAACAGGGAGTAATTCCCTGCCACAGAGTAATTTTTTCGGACGGCAGACTTTCCTACGGCTTTGCGTTCGGCGGCCTTGAAGCGCAGAAAGCTATGCTTTTATCCGAAGGGGTGGAAGTGTCGGCGGATAATAAAGTAAATTTAAAAAAATACCGTTTTACGTCATTTTGACGCTTGCGCAAGAATTTTGCTCCGCAAAGAAATATTGGAGTTTTTTATGGCAGGAATATACGTTCATATCCCGTTTTGCAAATCGAAATGCCGCTATTGCGACTTTGCGTCTTTTTCCGATAAGCTGTGCTATGCAGAAAGCTATATGGCTTGCGTTTACCGCGAAATGGCAAAGAGAAAGGAAGAGCTGAAAAATTACTCGTTTAATACCTTGTACATAGGCGGCGGCACGCCTTCGGTAATCGACGAAAGCTATATCGCAATGCTCGTTGCGGCGGCGAAGAAGAATTTCAATTTAAGTGCGGACGCGGAAATAACAATTGAAATGAACCCCGGCACCGTCAGCGCGCGCAAGATAGGCGTTTACAAAAAATGCGGAATTAACCGTTTTTCAGTCGGCTTGCAGACTGCGGTAAACTCCCAGCTTGCAGATTTAGGAAGGGTTCACACTCTTAACGAATTCGTTACCTGCGCCAAGCTTTTAAAGGGCGAAAATTTCAGCGCCGACGTTATGATAGGTTTAAAAAACCAAACGGCGGAGGACGTTGAAAAAACCATCGAAACCGCCGCGGCGTTCGGTGCAAGCCATATTTCAATGTACGCGCTTACTCCCGAGGACGGCACGCCCGTGTACACGGATTATTTGAACGGCGAGCTTCCCGACGGCGACGAGGTTGCCGCACTTTACGAAATGGGCGTTAAAAGGCTGAAAGAACTCGGCTTCGACAGATACGAAGTTTCCAACTTTGCAAAAAAAGGCAAAGAAAGCCGTCATAACTTAAATTACTGGCGGCGCGGCGAATATATCGGCTTTGGCGTTTCGGCTTCGTCCTGTATAAACGACGTGCGCTTTACCAACACGTTTGATTTGGACGAATACTTCAAATGTATTCTTTCGGATAATTTTGCGGTGATAGACAGGCAGGAAATAGATAAAGAGGGGCAGGAAGAGGAATATATTATGCTTGCCCTGCGCACAGAGCGCGGAATAGATACAGCCGACTATAAATCAAAATTCAACGCGGACTTTGCAAAAAAGTATTCCTCACAGATAAAGCGGCTTGAAAGGTTTTTGTCCGTTGACGAAAAATCCGTAAAAATCAAGCCCGAACATCTATTCGTTCAAAACAGCATAATAATAGAATTTTTCAATTAGAAAGCATGCGCCGCGCGTTTTTAAAAACGCGCGGCGCACTATTATTGTCATTCTGAGCGGTAGCGAAGAATCCCCAAAGCAGAGAGAATGTTTTACCCCAATTCCTTGGTTGCTATAATTTTACCGCGTTCTCCGTCAACCAAATAAGCGTTAATTTTTTTATCGCGGTTGCAAACGCCCACGTAGTAATAGCACCCCTCGTCGTATAAAAGGCGTACGAAAATTTCACCGGTGAAAATTCCGTTTTCGGTCATAGATTCGAATAATCCTCCGTCGTGCTCGATTACGCATTTAACCGCGCTGTCGCAGTCCATAACGCCCGAATATTTCACGTTAACCGCGTTGAAGTCTGCGCTCGTTTCGCCGTACTTTAAAGTAACGGCGGCGCTTTCGCCCGAAACGTTGCACGCCGAAAAGCTCAAGTAATAGCAGTTTTCAACGGCACGGTAATTCATTTCGCCGTCAACTCCGCCTACGCTGACGTTAACTTCCTCGTAATTTTTGGGTAGAGTGACGAAAATTTCCGTCAGCTTACCGACGTCGCCTTTAATTCCGTCGGCGGAAAACGGCGTTTCGCGTTCGGATAAATAAATCTTGATTTCCAGTCCGTCGTTGGAATAAAGGTAGATGTCCGTCCGCCGTTCGGAAACATAGTCAAGGTAGTCCACACCCTTCGTGCAGCCGCCTTTGCAGCCGCACAGCGTACTGATAATCAAAAGCGGAAAAACAATCAAAATAAATTTCTTCATACTTCAATATATATTTGACGGGCGCGGCAATATGATTAAAATTTTAATTTTTCAAACAGTTGCATTTTTTAAGCCGGTATGATAAAATACTTCTAATATACGTTTTTACGGAAATTATAAAAATGACCGAACGAACAAAATTAATTTTAATATCCGCGTCGATAACCTTTGCGGCGCTTGCGCTTGCGGCGCTTTTGGTGTTCTCACTGTGGATTTTATGCGCTCCGCAAATCATGGCAACCTCTTGCGAAAAGACGGGCAACTACTCGTTTGCGGTAACTTGCGCCGACCTTCGCTACAAGTACACCAAGGACACTTACGATTTATCCCGTTGCGTTGACGACAGCATACTTTCGGGCAACGACAAGCTCGTTGTAAAGTACGGCGAAAAGCTTATTGCGGACAAGCAGTTTCAAGCCGTATGTATTAGAAAATCGGAAGAAACCAAAGTAGACTATAAAAGCTTCGTGTGTGCAAACGTGGCGTATTCTCATTATAGAAGGGGCAACCTTCAAAAGGCGATAGAATATGCGGAGTATCCTCAGACGGAGGCAGGCTTCATTAAGCTTACGGTAGCCGTTGCGGAAAACGGCAGCGCGGAGGATAAGCAAAAGCTTAAAGCAGAACTTTTAAAACCCGAAAACGATTACACCGATTTAGCAAATATTCTTTAAATTACCTAAGGAGAGATTATGAACAAAATTGTCAAGGAAGCGCTTACGTTTGACGACGTTCTGTTGGTCCCGGCAGCGTCCGACGTTATGCCGTCGACGGTGGATTTGCATACCGAGCTGTGCAAAGGAATAAAACTCAATATTCCCTTAATCAGCGCGGCGATGGATACCGTAACCGAAAGCAAGCTTGCAATTGCAATGGCAAGGGAAGGCGGCATAGGCGTAATTCACAAGAATATGTCCATAGAAGAGCAGGCGTTACAGGTCGACCAAGTTAAGCGCAGTGAACACGGCGTTATAACCGACCCGTTTTATTTAACGCCCGACGCACCCGTAAAAGCCGCGTGCGAGCTTATGGCAAAATATAAAATAAGCGGCGTGCCCATTACCCAAAACGGTAAGCTTGTGGGCATACTCACAAACCGCGATTTAAGATTCGAAACCGACTTCGAACAGCCTATCGCAAACGTAATGACTAAGGAAAACCTCGTCACCGCGTGCGAAGGTACCTCTTTGGAAGAGGCGCAGAAAATTCTCGGCAAACACAGAATAGAAAAATTGCCCATAGTAGATAAAAACGGTCTTTTAAAAGGACTTATAACTATAAAGGATATTGAAAAATCCATCCAGTACCCCAACAGCGCAAGGGATAAAAAGGGCAGGCTTTTAGCGGCGGCGGCAATAGGCGGCTCGCCCGACGTTTTAGACAGGGTCGCGGCGCTTGTCAACGCGAAAGTCGATATGGTCGTTCTTGACTCGGCGCACGGTCACAGCAAAGGCATAGTCCAAGCCGTAACCAAAGTTAAAAAGGCGTATCCCAATCTTCCGCTCGTTGCAGGCAACGTTGTAACTGCAGAAGCCACGCGCGATCTGATAGAAGCCGGCGCGGACCTCGTCAAGGTCGGCATAGGTCCCGGCTCTATCTGCACCACCCGAATAGTTGCTGGAATAGGTATGCCCCAGCTTACCGCCGTTATGGACTGTGCCGAACAGGCTGATAAAATGGGCAAACGCGTCATAGCCGACGGCGGCATAAAGTACTCAGGCGACATAGTAAAAGCCCTTGCGGCAGGCGGCAGCGCGGTTATGATAGGTTCGCTTTTTGCAGGCACGTCCGAATCCCCCGGCGAGCTTGAAATTTACCAAGGCAGAAGCTTCAAATCCTACCGCGGTATGGGTTCGCTTCCTGCAATGGCTAAGGGCAGTAAGGACAGATATTTCCAGACCGACGCAAAAAAATTCGTTCCCGAAGGCGTGGAAGGGCGCGTTCCCTACCGCGGCGCGCTTGCGGATATTATATTCCAGCTTATGGGCGGACTGCGCGCAGGTATGGGCTACACGGGCTGCGGCACGGTAGAAAAACTCAGGAAGAACGCAAAATTTGTTAAAATGACTTCGGCTTCACTCGTTGAATCGCACCCCCACGATATTTCGATAACCAAGGAAGCCCCCAATTACAGCCCCAAAGGCTAAACTCATAAAAAAAGGCGTAAGAGATCTTGCGCCTTAAATACTTTAAAAAGGAATTACTTATGCAGCACCAAAAAGTTTTAGTTATAGACTTCGGCGGTCAATACAACCAGCTTATCGCAAGACGCGTAAGGGAACACAAAATTTACTGCGAAGTCAAGTCTTACAAGACGCCGATTGAAGAAATCCGCGCAATGAACCCTAAGGGGATAATTTTTACGGGCGGTCCTAATTCCGTTTACCTTGACGATTCCCCCAGAATGGACAAGGAGATATTCGAGTTGGGTGTGCCTATTCTCGGCATATGCTACGGCGCGCAGTTTTTAGTTTACGGACTCGGCGGTAAAATCGAAAAAGCCAACGAAACGGCGGTTGCCGAATTCGGCAGAACGGACTGCGTGTTTGATACGAAATCACTCCTTTTCAAGGGCTTGAAGAAAAAATCAGTCGTCTGGATGAGCCATAACGACCATATTGCAACTCTGCCCGAAGGCTTCCGCGCGGTAGGTCATAGCGACAAATGCCCTTACGGCGCAATTGAAAATCCGCAGAAGAAGTTCTACGGCACGCAATTCCATCCCGAGGTAAACCATACTGAGCAGGGCTTTGATATGCTCGGCAACTTCCTGTATAACGTTTGCGGTTGCAGCGGCGACTGGACTATGGAAGAATACGCCCAGACGGCTATCCGCGAAATACGCGAAAAGGTAGGCGGCGGCAAGGCTTTGCTTGCGCTTTCGGGCGGAGTCGACAGCTCTGTTGCCTGCAAACTGCTTGCAAAAGCCATAGGCGGTCAGTTAACCTGTATTTTCGTCGACCACGGACTTATGCGCAAGAACGAGGGCGACGAGGTAGAAGCGGCGTTTGCCGACAGCGGAGTAAACTTCGTGCGCGTCAACGCAGGCGAACGCTTTCTTAAAAAGCTTAAAGGCGTTTGCGAACCCGAAGCAAAGCGCAAGATAATCGGCGAGGAATTTATCCGCGTATTCGAGGAAGAGGCTAAAAAGATAGGCAAGGTCGACTATCTTGTGCAGGGCACAATTTATCCCGACGTTATAGAATCGGGCTTGGGCGACGCAGCCGTAATAAAATCGCACCACAACGTCGGCGGCTTACCCGATTACGTTGATTTTAAAGAAATTATCGAGCCGCTTAGAATGCTGTTTAAAGACGAGGTAAGGAAGCTCGGAATAGCGCTCGGTCTTGACGAAAAGCTTGTATGGCGCCAGCCTTTCCCCGGTCCGGGTCTTGCCATAAGAATAATCGGCGATATCACGCCCGAAAAAGTCGCAACTCTTCAGGACGCCGACGCTATTTTCCGCGAGGAGATTGCCAACGCACGGCTTGACCGCGACATTAACCAGTATTTCGCAGTGCTTACGAATATGCGTTCCGTCGGCGTAATGGGCGACGGCAGAACTTACGATTATACGCTTGCTCTGCGCGGCGTATCCACGAGCGATTTTATGACCGCGGATTTTTCCAGAATCCCTTACGACGTTCTGGAAACGATATCTACGAGAATCGTCAACGAGGTTAAGCACATAAACAGAATCGTTTACGATATTACCAGTAAACCCCCAGCTACAATCGAATGGGAATAAAATATTACACAAATATTCTAAGCTGCCTTTTGCTGTGAATTTATCTGAGGCAATTTATGGTTTTAAAAATTTGTGTTTCCGTTTTTTCGTTATTTTAATTTCAAAAAAGTAATTTACGATGAAGAAGGGTTTACGGTCATAAACGCGTTCGAAAAACAAAAAAGATATTCTTATCAAGATATAGTGGAAATTAGCGGAAACGCAAATAAAAAAATTAAAACTAAAAAAGGCGATGTGCGTCTTTTCTATACTTTATCCGGTTTGCAGCAGTTTATAGGTTTTTTAAAAATAAGGTTAAATATCTAACTTAAAAATCTTAAAACACATTTGACTTTTCGGTTAAAAAACTGTAAAATAATAAAGTAACAATTTCATAAAAAACACGATGACACAAGCGGCGGAATATTTCCGCATAAGTCTGATTACGGAACGTAAAAAGGATTTATCGCGCTTGTGTTTTTTTGTGTAAAAAAAGGAGATTTAATGGAACAGTCAAACGAAAATTCTTTTGAGGAAGGTCAGAACAACCGTTACCTCGGTACGGAAAAAATACCAAAGCTGATGCTTAAATTTTCCATACCCTGCGTGCTTTCGCTCGTTGTCAGCGCGCTTTACAATATAGTCGACCAGATATTCGTCGGCAGAAGCGAGCTGTCAGTCCTCGGCAACGCGGCAACGGGAGTTGTTTTCCCGATATTCATTATCGCACAGGCGTTTGCATGGTGGTTCGGCGACGGCTGCGCGGCTTATCTGAATATATGCCAAGGCAGGAAGAATTCCCAAAACGCGCACAAGGCTATAGGAACGGGCATTGTTTTTACCGTTATTGCAAGCGTAGCTTTAATGGCGGTTTTTTATCCTCTGCAGAAACCTGTTTTAACTCTTTTCGGAGCTTCGGAAAATTCTCTGCCGCTTGCAGTTGAATATTTCAACGTAATACTCGGCTTTTTTCCAGTATTTATGCTGATGAATATGATGAACGCCGTAGTCCGTTCAGACGGCAGTCCGGCTTGGTCAATGGCTTCCATGCTTGCCGGCGCAATTACCAATATAGTTCTTGACGCAGCTTTCATTATCGGCTTGAAGTGGGGAATGGCAGGCGCCGCGTGGGCAACGGTAATAGGGCAGGTAGTGTCGTTCGTTATAAGTCTGTTGTATTTCATTTTAAAGACAAAGACCTTTAAGCTCGGCTTTCAGAGCTTTAAGCCGGATTTTAAGGAATTTCTGCACGCGGTCAAGCTTGGAATGTCCTCTTTCATTACACAGATGACTATCGTTATTATTTCCGTCGTCTGCAACTCAATGCTGGTAAAATACGGCGCGCAGTCGGAATATCTGGTGGATATCCCTATATCGATAATAGCTATCGAAAGTAAGGTATTCACGGTTGTAATTAATATCGTCGTCGGCATTGTACTCGGCTGCCAGCCCATTATAGGCTACAATATGGGCGCAAAGAATTATAAGCGCGTAAAACGCCTTTACTTTGCAATTCTTTTATGTACGCTTGCCGTCGGGCTCCTGTTTACTATAATTTTCGAGGCGGCTCCAAACGCCGTCGTGGGTATCTTCGGTAACCCTACTAACCCCGAAATCAACGCTGACAAATATTGGGAATTTGGCAGAAAGACCTTCCGCATTTTTCTTATGCTGGTCACGTTTACCTGCACTATAAAAATGACCTCTATTTTCTTTCAGGCTTCCGGAAGACCGGTTTTTGCAATAGTCGCGTCGCTTATAAGGGATATAGTTTGCTTCATTCCGTTAATCTGCGTGCTTCCGGTATTCTACGGCATAGAAGGCATTTTATGGGCGGCGCCTGCGGCGGACTTAATTGCGATAATCGTTTCGGCGGCGCTTACAATCATTTTCCTGAGTTCCTTGAAGGAAGAAGAACCTTTAATTGAAGAAATATCAGAACAAACGGCGGATTAATTAAAACGGCAAAAAAGGGCGCGTGCTTTTAATAAAGCACGCGCCTTCTTGCTGTTCATAGTAAAGCTATGAACGTTTATTAAAGTGTTAGTATTTAAAATTTAGCCGCTCTTTTAAAAACGCAGGTAAGCGGAATAAAAAGCGTTGTAAACGTCACTATCGTACAAACCGTCTGAGGCAGCATTGCCGTAAACGAGCTGTAAAAATATGCTAAAGCCGTAAGTTTATCATACCCGAAGAACAGCGGAGTTATTATATCGTCAAACAACGTAAACAAAACGGTACATACCGCCCCAACGCTCGTAAAGGCGATAACCTTCAGTAAAACGGCCGTGTTTTTTTTGAAAAATTTCTTTGCTATAAACAGTCCGTCGAACGCAAGACAAAGTAATATGCACAGCGCAAAAATCAGCCATAGCAACGCGTAAATAGTATACTTGTATACGCGCGAAACCTTAACAAGATCAAGGCAGCAGCATAAAGCGCACGCCGCGGCAATACCTAAAAGCATAACGTTTATTATTGCCGCAAAATATAAGGGGAAGCTTTCAAACGTTGCGTCCTTTATATGCCCCAGTCCGCCGAAAACGACGGCAAGCAAAGGGTAGTACACTAGGTATAAAATAACCACCGTGGGATAAAATCCGTAAATCAGGCACCTCAACAAGCAAAACGCAACCGCGCAGATTACCCCGCGCCTTATACCGAAAACGCACGCAAAGCACGCGAGAATAAGCGTGACTACTTCCACGCCGACCACGAACGAAAAAACGTACTGTCCGCCCAGAAGCAGCGCGCACGTCACTGCTATATATGCAATTTCTTTGGACGGTGAAATCTTTTTTCCGCCGTTTAATTTATGCACCGGTTTACCAACTGAAATTGCTGTACTCGTAAACGAACAGATACGTATGCCCTTCTACGCAAGGCGTACCGTCAACGCCGTTAGATGAAGAGTAATAGGTTTTGCCGCCGTATTCGTAAGTTTTATAGTCGGTGGCGTAAATAGCGTCGTCGCCGTCAAGCGTTTTAAAATCGATGTAGAAAGCCCAGTCATAGCCTTCGTAGGAATTTGCAGTTGAAGAAATTACTTTGCTTTCGGTGTTATAAAAGGATGAAATAAACCCGTTGTTTATAACGTAGGTAAGCTCGCCGTTGTCTGCAAGTACTTCCATATAATCGCCTACGGAGGTGTCGTTCTTTAACAGCATAACTTCCGCCTTTGCCGTGAAAGAAACCCTTTCTACGTCCAAAGCCACGTTACCGCTTTTCGTGCCGTTGCTGTTTTCGTCCTTGCAGCCGGCGAATGCGAACACGGTCAAGCATACGCATACTGCAAAAAATGTTGCAATAAGTTTTTTCATAAGTTACTCCTTCGGGTTAAAAACCCTATAAAAAAATTTCTCCTTCCGTAACCGAGAGGAGAAAACACCGCACGCAAAAAATTTATCCGCAACTTACAAAATTGCAGACGGCGTCCGTCTTTCCGCGTCCCCTCGGAAATTCAAAACGGTAAGCTTTTTACGGCAGGTCTTCCGGCTTACAACCAAGGCGGTATTAAGGCACGTTCCTTCCCGTATAACAACAGTGAAACGCGCACGCCTTGGAAACGGCAGCGGGGGCTGCGGAGCAATTAGCTCAGACTTCCCTATTAAACGCCCTTATCTTGTCAGGGCGTACCGTAAAGCTTTTATTATTCTAAATTTTAATTTAACCAATCAAATTTGTCAAGCTAACGTGCTCCAAAATTCTTGCAAGAGTTAAAAAAAAGTATTATAATTTCAGCTATGAAAACCAAAAAATCACTTGCAGTCGATATTGCCGAAATTGCAATATTCGTTGCTTTAATGGTCGTGGGCGCATGGGTTCAAATACCGTTTTATCCTGTGCCGCTTACGTTCCAAACTGTTTTTGCCGTGCTTTCGGGTCTGCTTCTCGGCTGGAAGAAGGGCGTTGCCGCAATGTCCGTTTATATGTTTATGGGCTTCGTGTGTTTTATTCCCGTATTTTCCGACCATTCCCTTGCAGGCTTTGCATACGCGTTAAAACCCTCGTTCGGCTACATAATCGGCTTCGTTCTCTCCGCGCTCGTCGGCGGACTTATTATGGAAAGCGGTAAATTTTCCTTAAAGCGCTGCATTGTTGCGGCAGTTGCGGCTTTTATTACGGACTATCTGATAGGTGTGCCGTACTTTGCAGGCGTGTGGCATTTTTTCGTTAGCGGAAAGGGACTGGGTGTTGCAATGGTAACCTACAATGTCGTGTATATGCCTAAAGATTTAGTCCTGTCCGTGTTGGCGGCATTGCTTGCATGGAAGGTCGTGCCGGTACTTTCAAAAGATAGGACGGCAGTAAAGCTGAAAAAAGAAAAGATAACTGGAAAAGACCGCCGCGCCTGATGCGGCGGTTTTAATTTAAATTTAAAAATTATTGCAAATACGCGTTGATTATGTTAAAATTCATATATAAACAACTTTAAGCGTTGCGGCATATAATTTTGGTATGCAGAAAACGCTTTCGGTTATAAATTTGCCGGCTATCCGCCGCAATGCGAAAAAGATTAAAAGCCTTATCGGTACCGCGGAATTTTACGCCGTCGTCAAGGCGGACGCGTACGGACACGGAGCCGAGGAAGTTTCAAGGTACATTGAAGACGTTGCCGACGGCTTCTGCGTTGCGATAGTCGAGGAAGGAATTGCCCTTCGTATTGCCGGCGTTTCAAAGCCCGTGCTTGTTTTAACGCCGCCTTTGGACGGCTACGACGTTGAACGTGCAAAGTCTTATAACCTTTTAACTACAGTCAATTCGGTTGAAACGGCGCGCCTTGCAGACGGCGCACCGTGCCATATAAAAGTAAATACGGGTATGAACCGTTCGGGCTGTAACCTCAACGGGTTAGGCGCGGTATTAAATTCACTTAAAAAAGACAGCGTGCAGGGTGTGTATTCACACCTGTTCGCGGCAGAAAGTAAAGAGGCGGCTTTGCGTCAGCGTGAGCTTTTCAAACGCGCGGTAAAAACGGTTAAAGCCTTCAGCCCAGAAGCTGTTGCGCACCTGTCCGCAAGCGGCGGAACGCTCCGCGGCGAAGAATTTTTATTCGACGGCGTTCGCTGCGGACTTCTATTGTACGGTTACGCGCCTGCCGGTTTTAAAGTAAACGGTTTTGAAAGGGCGCTTAAGGTATACGCAAGAAGAACCCAGACCACTCAATTTATAGGCGGCGGAATTGGCTACAACTTTGCCGACAAAAGCTATAAAACGCTTGCAACGTATCGTTGCGGCTATGCGGACGGTTTTTTAAGGAACGTTTCGCTCGGTGAAAAAACTCTGTGTATGGACGCGTTTGTCGGCGTTGACAAGGGTGAGCTTTTGTGCGTTATGGACGACGCGGAAAAATACGCGCAAAAAAGCGGCACGATTTCCTACGAGGTGTTAACCTCCGTTACGCGCCGTTCGGAAAGAATTTATGAACGATAAAAATCCGTTACGAGAAAAACTTAAAATCAAGCGAAGATATTATTCGGGCTACAGAAGGCAAATGGCGGATATAGCCGTGCTTGAAAATTTTTTGAATGCGTACGGCGAAAACGAAAGCTTTTTTATCTATAATTCGTTCGGTACCGAAGCCGACACAAAGGCGATAATTTCCGCCTTGCTTGCCGCGGACAAAAAGGTTTACCTTCCGCGCGTAGACGGCAATGAACTGCAAGCCGTACCGTATTCTTTAAATCAAAAAACTTTAAAGGGCGCTTTCGGTATTGATGAGCCTACTGGACAAGCTTATTCGGGTGATATTGAAATTACGGTAATTCCGTTGCTTGCAATAAATACCCGCGGCTTCCGTGTCGGTTACGGCAAGGGTTTTTACGATAAGTATTTAAATAATGCGCATACGAAAAAGGTCGGACTGGGCTATTCTTTCCAGATAGAAGAATTTTCCGAGGACGGCTGGGACGTTCCGATGGACGCTTTCGTGTGCGAAAAGGGGATATATTATTATGCAACTGACAAGTCAACAAAGGGGTAAGAAAATCCTTTGGGAAATTAAGGACCTTTTAACGGGCGCGGCGTTTCCGTTTATGCTTCAGCTCGTTTTCAGCGCCTCGGTAATTCTGTTTGCCGACTACGGTGACGAGCCTGCTTTGGCTGCGGTCATACTCTGCTTCGGCGAGCTTTTGGTCGGCGCGGCGTACTTTATCTGCGGCAGGCAGAACGGCGTCACCGCGTACAGACGCACGGTGCAGAACGAAAAGAAACGCGCAATCGGCTCTGACGATTTAAAAGCGCAGCTTCACACCGGCGAATACGCGCTTTACAAGGGCGTTTTAATCGGCTTTATCAGCTGCGTTCCCTATATTATTTTTCAGTTCATCGAATGTCTTGCGCACAATTCCTTCTGTGCGTTTCTTTTGAAATACGCGTTCGGCTGGGCGGTATATCCGTTTACGTTAATCGGCAGGTCGGCAGGCTCGCTTTCGCCTTGGCTCAATTTCGTGTGGGTTGTTGTTCCCGTCGCAGTACACGCGGTTGCGTACTTTATCGGCGGCAGAAAGGAATCCGCCCGTCAGCAAATCGTCGCCCAAGCGCAGGAAAGCAGGGATAAACGCCGCAAATGAGAGTTATAGCAGGCAAATACAGGGGGCTGAATCTTGCGGAGTTTAAAGGCAGGGATATCCGTCCCACCGCAGACAGAGTAAAGGAAAGTCTTTTTAATATTCTGTCCGCGCAGGTAGCTGGCGCAAGAGTTTTGGATCTTTTTTGCGGAAGCGGCAATCTGGGGATTGAAGCAATTTCGCGCGGCGCGGAATTTGCGCACTTCAACGATATATCAAAGGACAGCATAGCCGTTTTGAATAAGAACTTATCAAGGCTTAAAGATACTAATTATTCCGTGACCGCGCTGGACTATTCGGTGTGCCTTGCGCGCACGGGTAAATTCGGTATAATTTTTATCGACCCTCCTTACGCGGCGGAACACGGTGTAAACGCGCTTAAAATAATTGCACAA
The DNA here is from genome assembly GCA_947175515.1 of uncultured Clostridia bacterium. Classification (GTDB taxonomy): domain Bacteria; phylum Bacillota; class Clostridia; order Christensenellales; family Borkfalkiaceae; genus Coproplasma. The sequence continues at coordinate 18,698 of CAMWNA010000024.1, forward strand.
GGCAATAACTTAACCGAGGACGGAATTGCCGTGTTTGAGCGCGACAGAAGCTTTGACGGCGAAATTTCAGGGCTTGAAATGTACGACGAAAGAAAATACGGCAAAACCTATTTAAGCTTTTTCCGCCGCGCGTAATTAATGCGCCAAAGTTTAAAATTTAAGCAGAACGGAACCATATGAAAAAATGCGTATTTGCAGGGTCGTTCGACCCTCCCACAACGGGACATAAAAAAATTATCGACGATTGCCTTAAACTGTTTGACGAGGTAGTCGTTGCAATAATGATAAACACACAAAAAACCTGCGCCCTGACCGAGCAGCAGCGCAAAGCTTTAATTGAAAAGCTTTACAAGGACAACGGGCGCGTAAGGGTCGTTATTTTCGGCGGCGCGGCGGTGGACTTGCTTGAAAAGGAGAATACGCCTTTCTACGTGAGAGGGGTAAGGAACACGGTCGACTTCGAGTATGAAAACCAAAACTTTTTCGCCAATAAAAAGCTTAAGGACGACATAGTTACAATCTATATCCCTGCCGAGCAGCAAAGCCTGCACGTAAGCTCTACCTTAGTTAAAAATTCTGTAAAGTTCGATAAAGATTTTAAAGATTACGTTCCCGAAGAAATTTACGGCGATATAATAAAATTACTTTCACCGCGCAAATAAGCGGCTGATAAAAAGCAGGAGAAATATGTTTGAAAAACAGATAAAGATACCCGAACCCGAAGAAATACTTTCGCGTATGCCGCTGCCCGAAAGTCTGAAAAAAATCAAGACCGAGCGCGACAAGCTTATATCCGACGCGATTTCCGGCAAAAGCAATAAGCTTATTATAATCGTCGGACCTTGCTCGGCTCACGACGAAAAGCCCGTTTTAGACTATGTGGAAAGGCTCGGCAGGCTCAATGAAAAGGTAAAGGACAAGCTCGTGCTCGTTCCCAGAATTTATACCAACAAGCCCAGAACGCGCGGCGTTGGCTATAAGGGTATGTTTTCCCAGCCCGACCCCGCAAAGTCCGAAGATATTTTAAAGGGTATTTACGCCATACGCGAGCTGAACATAAAGGCGATAGAAGCCGGCGGACTTTCCGCCGCGGACGAAATGCTTTATCCTGCAAATATTCACTACGTAGACGACTTGCTGTCTTATATCGCTGTTGGTGCGCGTTCCAGCGAGAACCAGCTTCACCGTCTGGTTGCCAGCGGAATAGACGTTCCCGTTGGTATTAAAAACCCTATGAGCGGTTCTATTGCGGTTATGCTAAATTCCATTTTTGCGGCGCAGAGCGGTCAGGTTTTCAAGCTAAACGGCTGGCAGGTAAAAACCGGCGGCAACCCCATGGCGCACGCAATTCTCCGCGGCGCGGTTGACAGCTACGGTAACGACATACCCAACTTCCATTATGAAACGGTTATGCAGGTGGTGGAAGGCTACGCAAAATCGGGACTGAAAAATCCTGCGATAATAATAGACGCAAACCATTCCAACAGCGGTAAAAAATTCAAACAGCAGATAAGAATCTGTGAAGAGGTTATGCAGAACCGCCTTTACGACGGCGATTTCAAACGCAACGTAAAGGGCTTTATGATAGAAAGCTTTTTGGAGGAAGGCAACCAGACTGAGGATAAGGTTTACGGCAAATCCATAACCGACCCCTGCCTCGGCTGGTGCGATACCGAGCGGCTAATTTCGGACATAGCGGAGAAGGTGTAAAATGGACGTTATCGGCTATTTGGGTCCCTACGGCAGTTATACAAGCTTAGCCGCCGTAAAGCTGTGCCCCGACGGTAAAAAAGTCCCCTACAAAAATTTCCGCGAAGGCTTTACGCGCCTTCAAGCCGGCGAGTTTGACGGAATAGTTATTCCCATTGAAAACACCTTGAACGGCGGAGTTTTACAGAACATAGATTTATTGCAGGCTACGGAAAACGTCGCGGCGGTGCGTGAATGCACGCTGAATATCGACCACCGCCTAGCGACCTTAAAGGGTGCGGACGTAAAAAAAATCAAGCGCATCTATTCGCACGCTCAGGCGCTTGAACAGTGCTCAAAATACCTTGCAAAAAATTTCCCTGCGGCGCAGTACGTTCCCGCGTTTTCCACGGCGGCAGGTCTTGAGCTTGTTAAAAGCGAAGAGGAAGCCTGCATAGCCGGCGCGCATACGGCAAGGGAGGGCTTGCAGCTTTCCCCTGAAAATATCGCGGACGAAAAAAGGAACTTCACGCACTTTCTGCTTATAAGGCGCGGAAGCATTCCCGAAGATACTGTATCCGAAAAAATATATTTTTCAGTAACCTGCAAAAACGTCTCCGGCGCGCTTTTAAAGCTTTTACAGCCCGTATGCGCAAACGGTATGAATATGACCAAAATAGAATCGCGCCCCATAAAGGACAGCCCCGACGAATACCGTTTCTTTATAGAAACCGAGGGCAACTATTCCTCGCCGCAAATTAAAAGCACGCTTGAAGAAGTCAAGCGTGCGGCAAAAAGCTTTAAATTTCTGGGCTGTTATTAAACTAAAATAACAGAAGTACGCAAAAGCACAAAAGCCCCTGCAAAAGCTTAATAAAAATAAATTTAACGCCGCTGACTTTGGCTTTTAAAAGATAGCTGAGCTGCTGCATTAAAATAGAAAGTCCGCCGAAGGTTATCAAAAAACCTGCAAACGGCAGAGTGAATTTTCCGTCGGTCGCGGAAAGCGCGCGGCAGCCGGCGGTTGCTTCAATAAGCCCTCTGCACACGGCGGAGGCGGTTGCTTCGTCGGTGAACAGCGAAATCAGCTTTTCTAACGGATATAACAGGTAAAAATCAATCGCAATTTGCCCGACTACGCAGAAGAACGCAATGAAGCCGCCTGCAAGCAGTACGGATATGACCGCGCCGTAAAACGCGTCGTACAAAACGTTGCCGTCGGGCATGGAGCGGCTTAATTCATGCTTTGCACCCTTTTTGGAAAACAGCGAAATTATAAGCGCAACTAAAATTACGGCAACTGCGTGCGCCAAAAGTATTTTCCAGCCGGCGCCCTTGTCGCTTAGCATTTTAACGCCCACACTGCCTATAATGAATAAAGGACCCGACGTAGAGCAAAGGTAAGCAAGCTTTTTAGCGTCCTTTTCGGAAATCGCGCCCCTTTCGTAAAATTCCAGAACCGAGCGCGAGCCTGCCGGATAGCCCGAGCATATACTCATAATAAAGCATACTGCGGCGGCGGGCGGTAGACCGAATACTCCCGTAACCTTTTTCAGCGGCAGAGCGGCTTTTTCCGCCATACCCGTTTTAATTAAAACGGCGCAGATAACCATAAACGGAAAAAGCGAGGGAAGCACGCATTCCGCCCACAGCAAAAAACCCTGCAAACAAGCGGTAATGTAGCGTTCGGGGTAAATTATAACCGCCCACGCAACGAACAAAAGCGCAACGCACAGTATTACGTTTTTAAAAATTCGTGAATACTTCATATACTATTAAAATTATTAAAAAAGGATTTTGAATATGAGTAAATCTCTCGGACTTGCCCTAGGCAGCGGCGGCGCGCGCGGCGTAGCCCACGCAGGCTTTCTTCTTGCCTTGGAGGAAGAAGGAATAAAGCCGGACTATATCGCCGGATGTTCTATGGGCGCGGTCGTCGGCGGCTGCTACGCAAGCGGAATGACCGCGGCGGAGATGAAAGAAGCCGTGCTCCAGATTAAAAAGCGCGACATTATAGATATTTCCCCTATACCGATAACTCGTATGGGTCTGCTCCGCAGTAAAAAGATACGCGACCTGTTGCTGTCCTATATAAAAGTAAAAAATTTGGAAGATTTCCCCGTTCCCTTTCAATGCGTCGCAACCGATTTGCTTTCGGGCAAGCTCCGCGTATTCAAGGAGGGCGAAGCGGCTATCGCGGTGCAGGCTTCCTCGTCCGTGCCGTCGGTTTTCCGCCCCGTAGAGCTTGAGGGCGAGCTTCTTGTCGACGGCGGCTGCCTTATGCGCGTGCCCGTAAGCATAGTAAAGGAAATGGGCGCGGACGTAGTCGTCGCGGTCGACGTGTTAAAAAATTGCGCCGAACCTATCGACGGAGTGCATAACATCGTAACTATGATGCTGCGCGTATTCGACGTAATGGACGCGCACACGACTTCGCTTATCCGCGAACGCGAGCAGGGTATGTGCGATTTATTGTTGGAACCCGAAATGACCGGTATGAGCCAGTACGTTATAAAGGACTTGGACCGCGCCTTTGACGAGGGTTACGCAATGGGCAAATCAAACGCAGGAAAAATAAAGGAACTTATAAAGTAATGTCATACGACCTTTTTGATATGAACGGCAACGAAGACACCGCAAAGCCCCTTGCCGAGCGTATGCGCGCAAACAATTTGAACGAATTCGTCGGTCAGAAGCACATAGTTTCCGAGCAGTCGTTATTGCGCCGCGCAATTTCAACCGACAGACTGGGCAGCTGCATTTTCTGGGGACCCCCCGGCACGGGTAAAACCACGCTTGCAAACATAATCGCTTCAACCACTCACGGCAATTTTATTAAACTGAACGCCGTACAGGCAGGCGTTGCGGACGTTAAAAAGGCGGTGGAGGACGCGCGCAACAGCCTTAAAATGTACGGCAAGAAAACTTACTTAATGCTTGACGAGTGCCACCGCTTCAATAAAACCCAGTCGGATTCCCTGCTTCCGGCAATAGAGCAGGGTACGGTAATTTTTATCGGCTCCACGACGGAAAATCCGTTTGCCTCTATGACGCCGGCAATCGTTTCGCGTTGCCGAGTATTTGAGTTTAAAAGACTTTCCGAGGAAGATATCGAAGGCGCCCTCGGCCGCGCTTTAACCGACAAGAGGAAGGGGCTGGGAGAATACAACGCGAAAATCGAGGATGCGGCGCTTAAACATATCGCGCGCGTTTCCGGCGGTGATTTGCGCACGGCATACAACGCGCTTGAGCTTGCCGTTTTAACTACTCCGCCCCAAGCCGACGGCAGTATAACCGTCACCCTTGCGGACGCGGAGCAGTCTATTCAGCGCAAAGCTATGTCCTATAACGAGGACGCTTATTACGACTATCTTTCGGCTTTCTGCAAGTCCCTGCGCGGCAGCGACTCAAACGCCGCTTTGTATTATGCAATGCGTTTAATAGAAGGCGGCTGCGACCCTATGATGATTGCGCGCCGCTTGGTAATTCACTCTTCCGAGGACGTGGGAATGGCTGACCCAAACGCGTTGGTCGTGGCTTCATCCGCAATGTACGTGCTTGAAAAAACAGGCTACCCCGAAGGCTTAATTCCTTTATCCAACGCAATTATCTACGTCTGCGAAGCCCCTAAAAGCAACAGCGTTGTTACGGCAATGAACGCCGCCAAACGCGACGCAAGGGAGGTGCGCGACGACGAGGGCGTGCCGCCGTATTTAAAGGACAATACCTTCGGCGACAAGCAAACCAAAGCCCAAAGCTATAACTATAAATATCCGCACGACTACGCTGGCGGCTACGTCGACCAACAGTACCTGCCCGACAGGCTGAAGGATAAAGTTTACTATATACCTTCGGACTACGGATATGAACAGACCGTAAAACAAAACCGAAAAAATAAAGGCAAATTGAAATAAGAAAAATAAAGCGGCGGGCGTTAGGAAGTAACCCCCCCCCAAAACAAGAAAGAAAAAAAAAAAAC
>CAMWNA010000025.1 GCA_947175515.1 uncultured Clostridia bacterium
CCCTTACCGTTACAGAATTTTATCGTAAATACTTTTTTTCTGCAGCATTTCGTAGAGTTCGTCCTCGGTTATCTCGTCAAGAAGTCCGTCCGAATAGAATTGAAAAATAACGTACTTACTGCCGTTCAAGTGCCGCAGCGCGTCCTTAAACGTGGAGCTACCGCTAAGCATAACGTGCTTTATTTCCTTGCCGCGTTTGGGCTTGACCGCGGAAAAGTTTATACGCGACAGGCGCACGTCCTTTTCAAAAGCCGAACATAACAGGAAAGCCGCAAACGCTAAAAGGGTTATATTTCTGACAGCAAAAACGAACAGTAAAACCATTGACAGCGAAAGTAAGCCGCCCAGAACGCGGAGAATTATTTTTGCAGCTTTTTCCGGCAAAAACAGGCACGCAAGGCATCTTGCCGCCCTTCCGCCGTCCAGCGGATGCGCCGGCATTAAATTGATAACAAGCATTACTACGTTAGCTTGAAAAACGGTATCCGTATACGCGTATGTTATCGGAAAGAACCACCACAGCCCTGCCGTAGCTACCGCTAAAAAAGCGTTGACGGCAGGACCTGCCAAGGCAAGCTTAATTTCGTCCCACGGCGAAATACCGTCGGTTACACAGGTTGCCGCCGCGCCGTAAGGCATAAGACTGATTTTCGAACAGGAATAGCCCAGCCGCGCCGCACAAAAAACGTGACCGCACTCGTGCAGGAGTGCGGTCAGAACGTATATTAAGAATACGGGCAACCCGCCGAATATTGCAGACGCTATTCCTAACGCTATAAACAGCGGATGCAGAGTTATTTTCACTTTATTACGACTTCCATACGGGAACTGCGTTAGTAAGCGTAAAGCAGTTTAAGAGATTGCCGTCGTCGTACATAGTTACGTGAACTTCGTTTTCGCCGTCGCTGTAACCTACGGGAATGTTGGAAGCGACCTTGGTTCCCAGCTCGTTATAAACGTTGGTAAGCCCCGTTACCACGCTTGTAAACTTGCAGGTATGCGCAATTTCCACGGTGTAAAGTCCGTCCTGTTCGTACACCTTGGAAACGGTGCCGTTGCATACGGGGTAAACGCTGCCCTTTGCTGTGAATGATAAGACTCCGCTTTCGGATACAGCCACTTCCGCGTCGGAAAGCTCGCTGACAACAGGCGCAAGAGTGAACTCGTTATACGAAGGCTCGGAAACTTCTTTGGAAGTAGTAGTAAACGCGCCTAATAAATTATTTATTGCGCTATTTGGCATAAATATATTGGTTACAAAAATCGCCACGGCAATAAGACCGATAGCAACTGCCTCATATAAAAGCACTCTGCCGCTTCTTTCCTTAAAGAAGGTGCGCTCCTTTTTAACCTTTTCGGGCTTGGGAGGGTCGGAAACGTCCTCCGCATACACGAATGCGCCTACGCGCTCGTTTACGCTTTCAACCACGCGCTCTTTAAGCTCCTCAGTCTGGGGCTGGGATTCGGTTTTTGGTTTGCGTTTGAAGAAGCTTTTTTTCTTAACTACGTTTACCGTGCTGACTGGAATTTCAAGCATTTCGGCATAGTCTAATTCCTGATTCATATTTGTCCTCCGATTTTTTTCAGTCTACCCTAATTTATGCCCGTGAAGCTTAGTTTAGAACGTTTTTTTGAATTTGCGCGTATAATGGTTACCCATTAATATAACTTCCCCCTTCTCTGTCATTCTGAACGCAATGAAGCATCTCGTCCTGATTACAATATGGTTAAAATCCTTCGGCTTCGCTACGCTCCGCTCAGAAAGACGTTTTAAAAAGAATGACTAAACAGTAAAAAACCGCGGTGCGTTTAAAAACGCACCGCGGTATAAATAATTTTATTTAATTATTTCTTTTTGAAAACCATTTTCATAGTCATGCCACCTTCGCTTTCAGTAGCAATGAGCTTACTTCCGTCTACTTCGTAGGTTTCAACATTGGAATCCTCTCCGTCTACGTTGTCCAAGTCTTCCTTGGTTTCAGCGATATAAACTTTTTTACCGTCCTGCTTGTAGTAACCGGTGTCGCCGCCGCTTTCACCCCAAGTTACGGTAACAGTGCCATCGTCGTTAAACTTATAGCTAACGCCCGCCATTCCTTCCTTCATGCCGGCAATCATTGCATCCATCTCGTCTTTGTATTCATCGGGAATGGTTCCTTCAACGATTATATCGTCAAATACGTACGTGTTGCCCTTTACGTCCTTAGAGCAGCCTGCCAGTGCAAAGCACATGATGATAGCGGAAACAACCGCAATCATACTGATTACAAGTTTTTTCATCTCAAAACTCTCCTAAAAATTTTTTCTTATAAGTGATTTTCCGTTTCCTGTTGCGCAAGCAACAGGAAACCCCCATGGGGGTTGTCTTTCACTTATTTGACACAATTATACACCATTAAAACACAAATGTCAATATTTGTAAGAATAAATCGTTAAATAATTATTTAATAATTTTTGAATTATGCGGACTTATATTATCCGACAAACCCAGAATCAGAGGGCGGTAGTCATATAATCCGCAAGGGCGGCGAACCGCTCGGGCGACAACGTTTCGCCGCGGGCTTTCAAGTCTATTCCGCAGGCTGTTAAAACTTCCCGCGCTTTTTCACGCGTAAGCTTAAACGCGCTTACAAGATTGTTTTCAAGCGTTTTTCTGCGAGAGGAAAAAGCGGCATGCACAACTTTTTTATAAACGGCTTTATCCTTAACCGCAAAGCGGTTACAAAAAGTAAACTTAACTACCGCGCTGTCAACGTTGGGTCTGGGGTAAAATAAAGTTCTTGGAACGCGCTTAGTAATTTCACACTCGGCGCGCAGGGCTATCATCGCAGTTATCGCGCCGTATTCGGGTGTGCCTTCTTTTGCGCAAAAGCGCTCGGCAACCTCCTCCTGAACCATTACCGAAAGACCTTTGCACTTTTCCGATTCTTCGATAAGCTTCATAATCAAAGGGGTCGTAACGTAATACGGAAGATTGGCGACGACGAAATATTCGCCCTGCTCTTTTTCAAACTCCTTTAAACCAACCTTTAAAAAGTCGCGGAAAACCACTTCCGCGTTAGTACAACCCGAAAGAGTTTGCGCAAGAACGGGCTGTAGGGTTTTATCCACCTCGAACGCGATAACCTTTTTCACGCGTTCCGAAAGTGCGCGCGTAAGCGTTCCGGCGCCGCAGCCTATTTCTATTACGGTAACTTCCTTGCCAACGCCCGAGGCGGCGACAATTGAAGACAATAGATTTTTATCGGTTATAAAGTTCTGACCGAGCTGTTTTTTGAAGCTGAAACCGCACTCGGCGAGAATAGTCTTAATATCTTTTTCCATATTTTAGCCGACTTTTAAAAGTATAAAGTTATTATATCAATTTATACTAAGATTGTAAACGGTTTTACTGCCGTTTATCTCACGGACGATGAAAGAAGCCTGCGCGGAAAAGCGCAGGCTTCTGACGTTTAATTGAGTTTTTTAAACAGCGTATGCGCATTGCGCCATACTTTTTGCGTCAGCTCCTCCACTGTCATTCCGCGGACCTGAGCCATATTTTCGGCAATTTCGGGTATGCTTACAGGGGTATTGGGGAAAGCGCCGTACATAGACTTAGGGGGCAGATACGGGCTGTCAGTTTCGGTTAACAGCCTTTCATCTTTGAGTGCGGCTATCGTGCGCCGCGCTTTTTTACTGCCCGAATAAGTGCTTGTGCCGCCGAAGGAAAAGTAAAGTCCAAGCTTTTCAAACTCTATTGCAAGCTCGGTTGAGTGCGAATAGCAATGCAGAAGTCCGCCGCTGCTTAACGGCGCAAACCCCTTTAAAATATTAAGCATATCCTCGGCGCTGTCGCGCGAATGAATCTGCACGGGCAGACTAAGCTTTTCCGCAAGGCGCAGCTGGGCTTTGAATACTTCCGTCTGTAAGGGCTTATCGGTGTCGGGATAGTGATAGTCAAGACCTATTTCGCCGATTGCCACGCACTTATTATGCTTTGCAAGCGCGGCTATTTTTTCAAGGTCGCCCTCTCTGTAATTTTTCAGCTCCGTAGGGTGAAAGCCTGCCGTAAAATACACGAACGCATACTTTTCTGAAAGCTCCTTACAGTATTCGGACGAAGGCAAATCGAAACCGACGGAGATTATTTTTTTGACTTCCGCTGACTGAATTTTCTTTAAAAGCCCGTCAACGCTGCCGTAGTCGCCGTCGTTTATATGGCAGTGAACGTCTATAAAGTTCACGCTAAAATACTTCCGTCGGGCAAGTCTTTTTCGGGCGAAACTATACTCAAAGCTCCGTCGGGCGCTTCGGCGCACACAATCATACCCTCGCTTAAAATACCCTTCATTTCCCTAGGGGGAAGATTGCATACGACGATTACTTTTTTGCCGACCATTTCCTCTGGCGTATAATAGTTTGCTATGCCCGAAAGCACGGAAAGCGTGCGCGAGCCGACTTTAATAGTTTCGTGCAAAAGCTTGCTTTTTTTAACGGCCTCGCACGCTATAATTTTGCCGACGCGCATCTCGATTTTCGCAAAATCGTCTATCGTTATCAGTTCTTTTTTATTCTCGTCCACGGGAGCCGCCTCCATTCTCTGTTTTTCTTCTATCTTTGAAATTACGGGTTTAATATCCTCGAACTTAATTCTTTCGAAAAGCGTTGCGGGGGTCGGGGTAACTTTATATTCAGTTACGTTTGCAAATACTTCTTGCTTTTTGCTTAAATCGCGCGGAGCCGCACCGATTTCCCTTAAAATTTTATCAGCCGTTTCGGGCATAAAGGGTTTTAAATAGTGTGCGCCGTAATCTAACGCCGTCAACAGATTATAAAGAACGTTATTCAGCTTTGCTTTCTTTTCTTCGTCCTTTGCAAGCAGCCACGGGCAGGTTTCGTCAATATACTTGTTTGCGCGGCGGAACAAAGACCATAAACAGTCCAACGCGTCCGCGACCTTGTATTCACCCATTTTATGCTCGGCCTTTATGCAGGCGTCAACAACCGTCTTTTCAAAGTCAACGTTTATTTTTCGGTGTTCGACGTCGAACTTACCTTCGTTATCGATTTTAGCAACGCCGCCGAGGTATTGGTTGGTCATCGAAACGGTACGTTTTAAGAGGTTTCCGAGGACGTTCGCAAGGTCGGAATTGTTCCGCTCGCACATAAGCTCCCAAGTTATTATTCCGTCGTCGGCGTAGGGCATTTCGTGAAGAACGAAGTACCTTACCCCGTCAACCCCGAACACGGAAGATAAGTCGTCGGCGTACAAAACGTTGCCCTTTGACTTGGACATTTTATCGCCGCCCTGCAAAAGCCACGGGTGACCGAGGACGCTTTTAGGCAGCTCCTCGCCAAGCGCCATAAGGAAAATAGGCCAGTAAACCGTATGAAAGCGGATAATGTCTTTACCGATAACGTGTACGTCGGCAGGCCAGTATTTTTTATAATTTTTGTCGGGACTTTGGGGATCATAGCCCAATCCCGTTATATAATTTGTTAGCGCGTCCAGCCAAACGTAAACGACGTGGCGGCTGTCGAATTCCACAGGCACGCCCCATTTGAAGGTTGAGCGCGAAACGCACAAATCCTGCAGTTTGCATTTAAGGGTGCCGTTTTCGCATGCTTTCAAAAGCTCGCTATCCGTCTTACCGATAAACTCGTCCGCAAGCAGGAAGTTGTTCATCATTTCGTTTTTGCGCGATGCAGGACGGATAAATTCGGGGTGTGTTACAATGTGCTTCACAAGCCTGTCGGCATACTTGCCCATTTTAAAGAAATACGCTTCCTCGCGCGCAGGCTTTACGTCCCTGCCGCAGTCGGGGCATTTGCCGTTTACAAGCTGGCTTTCAGTCCAGAAGCTTTCGCACGGGGTACAGTAAAGCCCTTCGTACGCGCCCTTGTAAATATCGCCCTGATTGTAGAGCTTGGTAAAAATCTTTTTTACTGCCTGCACGTGATAATCGTCCGTAGTGCGGATAAACTTATCGTACGAAACGTTCATCAAATCCCAAATGCGCTTTATCTCTCCGGCGACGTCGTCAACGAACTGCTTGGGGGTTACGCCCTTTTCTGCGGCTTTCTGCTCGACTTTAAGGCCGTGCTCGTCCGTACCCGTCATAAAATACACGTCGGAGCCCTGCATTCTTTTAAAGCGCGCTATCGCGTCGGAAAAAATTGCTTCGTATGTGTTGCCTATATGCGGCTTGCCTGATGTGTAAGTTATAGCGGTAGTTAAATAGAATTTAGGCTTTGCTGACATTGTATAAAGTCCTTTTTAATTATTTGGATAAGTATACCACTTTCCGTCGGAATTGTAAAATATATCTTTGCATATAAGCAAAAAACCGCTCATAAAAATAGTTTATGAACGCAATTTTTACAATCGTTTTTATCGCCTCAATGATAGCTATTGCCATAACCGCGCCGGACAAGCTGCTGCCTTCACTGTTGGGCGGCGCGGAGGACGCGGCAAAAATGGCTTTAACGCTTTTTTGCATTTACGCGGTATGGATGGGGCTTTCTTCCTTGGCGGAAAAGTCGGGCTTATCGCACGGGGCGGCAAAAGCGCTGAAGCCGTTGACGCGCAGGGTGTTCAGAACTGACGACGACGAAGCAAGCGAAAATCTGGCAATGAACATATCCTGCAATCTTCTGGGCTTGGGCGGCGCGGCAACGCCGTACGCGGTAAAGGCGATAGGCGCGCTTGAAAAGGACAAGAACGATTTTGCACAAAAGCTTCTTTTCGTAATCAACGCAACCTCCATTCAGATTTTACCCACGACGGTAATCGCGCTGAGGGCAAGCGCAGGTTCTTTAAAGGCGGCGGATATATTTTTACCCTCGCTCATATGCACAGTCGTTTCCACCGCGTGCGCCGTGACCTTGTACCTTTTGGGGAGAAAGCTATGGCGCTGATTATACCTATAATTTTTATAATAGTATTCGTTTTCGCACTGGTTAAAAAGGTGAATATTTACGACGGGTTTACGGAAGGAATTAAGTCTGCGTTTAAATTCACCGTATCAATACTTCCGTGCCTTGCCGCAATTTTTATGATGTGCGCGGTGTTCGAGGTTTCGGGGCTTGCAGATAAGCTTTGCAGGCTTTTATCACCCGTATTCGGGCTTCTTGGAATACCGCAGGAGCTGACGAAGCTGGTTTTAATTAAGCCTTTTTCGGGGAGCGGTTCGCTTGCGTATTTGAACGAGATAATTGAAAACTACGGCGCGGACAGCTACATTGCGCGGTGCGCGTGCGTTTGCTTCGGCTCGTCCGAAACGGTGTTCTATATTTCCGCCGTGTACTTTGCCGGAGTGAAAGTAAAAAAGCTTGCAATGCCTATAATTTGCGTACTGGTTGCAACGCTTATTACGACAATCGTCGCCTGCCTTATCTGCAGGGTTATGTAAATTTTATAAAAAAGCCGCGGCGCTTATTTAACGCGCCGCGGCTTTTGTTATTCTTGAAATAAAACGGATAAAAGCAGAAACGGCACAAACCGGAGTTTGCGCCGCCTCTATATGATAAGGGGGAAAATGATGAGCTGATTAATATACGTAAACGCTGTTTACATTTAGAATTATAAGAAAAATGCAGGAAAAAGTAAAATATTTAATATAAAAATTTTAACGGTTTTTGAAAATATTTTCCCGTCACAATTTTTGTTATTTTTTAACAAACCGCTGAATCGCAACGAATTTTCTGCAATTATTTAACCTTTCTTATATTATTAACTGCGGATTTCAACGCGGATAAAACTTCCTCCGTTTCCTCTTCGGTGTTGTTTCTGCCGAAGGTGAAGCGCACGGCGGACTTTGCGCGGCTTTCCGTAAGCCCCATAGACAAAAGCACGTGCGACGGGGTTACCGCGCCTGCCGAGCAAGCCGAGCCTGTGGAAACGGCGATACCCTTCATATCCAGAAGAAACAGCAGATTTTCGCCGTCGCAGCCGTCGAAGGAAATATTAGCGTGGGAAGGAAGCTTGCCGCCTCCGCCGTTTAAGTAAGCGCCTTCTATTTCCGCAAGCGCTCTTTTTACGAAATTATCGCGCAAAGCCGAAACCCTTGCGTTGTTTTCGTCTGCGGAAGCTACGGCAAGCTGTAAGGCTTTTGCACAGCCGACAGCCGCCGCGGTATTGGTAGTGCCGCCGCGCAGACCGCGCTCCTGCATACCGCCCGAAATAAACCGCTTAATCTTTGCGCCCTTTTTAACGTACAGCACGCCGAAGCCGACGGGTCCGTAAAACTTGTGCGCGGAAATACCCAGCGCGTCGCAATAAGCAGCGGGCACAGGCAGAACGCCTGCCGTCTGAACGCAGTCGCAATAGTAAAATACACCGCGTTCATTTAAAAGCCTGCCTATTTCTTCTACGGGCTGAATTACGCCCGTTTCGTTGTTCGCGTGCATAACCGCACAGAAAACGGTATCCTGCCGTAAAGCATTTTCTACTGCCGACGGAGTTATTACCCCGTCTTTATCGGGCTGAATAAAGGTGACCTCATACCCGAATTTCTGCATATCCCTTGCGCTTTCTATAAGCGCAGGGTGTTCTATTGCGGAAACGGCTATATGCTTTCCGTTTGCCGCCGCGCACGCGCCTTTTAAAGCCCAGTTACCGGCTTCAGTGCCGCCCGAGGTAAAATAAACTTCCTCCGCTCTGCAACCTAAAAGCTCGGCTATTGTATCGCGTGCGGAAATTACGGCGTTTGCGGAAAGCCGCCCCAGCGCATACTGCGACGAGGCGTTGCCGAAATTTTGTTTAAGGTATGGCAGCATAGCTTCCAACACTCTTTCGTCGAGCGGTGTAGTTGCCGCGTGGTCCAAATAAATCATATATCGAACGAGTTATAAATTGCGTTAAGGCTTTCAAGCTCCTCCGCTTTATTTTTGTACTCCCTGCCGAGCTTGGTTGAATTATCCCTTTCGTTTAAACGCAATCTGCGTGAGGTCAAAGCAAATCTGCGTGCGGTTAAAGCGGCAAAAATAAGCGCGACTGCCGTCAAGGCTCCGCAGACTATCGTCGCTATAAGGAAAGCGCCCTGTTCGTTTGCAAACATATTGCAGGCGAATACAATAGTCAGAATTGCAAGCACGGCGAACGGAACGGCCGCCGCAATGAAGAAGTACATTGCGCGTTTTGCGTCCGCTTTAAAGGTTGCGCGCCGTTCGGCTTTAGCCGCTTCGTTTTTTTCGGAAAGCACGTCGGCTTCGGCTTTTACCTCTTCAATTCTGTTCTTAAGCCCTGCGGCTGAATTTTTAAGCTCCGACTTACTTTCGCCGTCGGCGTACTCGCGCACTCCGTCCGCCGCTTCCCTGCACTGTTCAACCGCGGTGTAGTCGGTAAAATTACGGGACAGCGCCTTAAGCTTCAGACAATAGGCTTTGCCGCACTTGGGGTCGGCGTCCTCAGCCTGTGCCGCCGCATACAGTGCGCCCTCGAAATCGGACTTTAAAAGCTTTTCCTGAGATTCCGCGCAAAGCGCAGCAACCTTTTTATCGCGCGCTTCTTTTTCCTCGCGCTTTATCCTTTCACGCTCGGCGAACTGTTCGGGCGTGAGCGTTGCCGCGTCCTCGTCGTCCTCATCGTCGTAAGGAACGGCAAATACCGGCAATATAACGTCTTCGTCCTCGTCGGGAGTATCGTCGATATAAAGCTCGTCCTCGCCGTCGGCGTTCTTGCGTATTTTATATTTTCTGTCCTTGTCGTCGTCGATTAATCTTTCCTCTGCCATAATCGCTCCTTTTAATTACTTGTTCCGCGGAACTTCCGCGGCATTAAATTACCGTACTTTCGGCAAATGCGTTTTAAGCTCATAAATGCGGTGCTTGCCGCGGTAACGGCTTTTAGCGTAGCGGCAGAATTCCGCGTTTTCGAAAAGCGCGTACACGCCGCTACCCGAGCCCGTCATATTTACCGCAAGCGGATCGAATTGCTTTAACTCTTCAACTGCGTTTTTTACGTCCGGCGAAAGCAAGCAAGCCGCAGGCGTGAGCGCGTTATTCACGTTTTGCGCAAGCGCGTGTACGTCGCCGCTGAGTATTGCTTTTTCAGCCCCGTTGCTATTGCCGCCAAACGGCCCCGCACTATCAAAACAACGGTAGCACTCCGCCGTGCTAACGCCGCCTTTGGGCGTAAGAAACAATAGGTTCAGCTTTAATTTGCTATCCAGCGCCGAAACCTCGTTCCCCCTGCCGAAAAGCCGCGCGTAGCCGCCCGAAAGCATATAGCGCGTATCGCTGCCGAATCGGTCGGCAAGCAGTTTTTTGCCTGCCGTATCGTCTATTTTATACAGACTGAAAAGCCCGTTCAGAACGCCTGCCGCATCCGCGGACGAGCCGCCTAAGCCTGCGCCCATAGGAATGTTTTTGTAAACGGTTATGTCCGCGCCGCGCGTTTGATATGCCGAAATAAATGCCTGCGCCGCCGCTGCCGCGTTGTTATCTTCAAAGGGTATGCCTTCACTGCCGCAGCCGCGCATTGTAATTGAAACCAAATCGTCCTTGCGCTTTTTAACTACTATTAAATCATACAAATCTACGGTCGTAACCACACTGTCAAGCATATGGTAACCGCCCGAAACGCCCGTGATATTCAACGTTAAGTTTATTTTGGCGTAACTTTTAACGCGCACGCTTTCCATAACGGCATTATACCACACACAACGGCAATTTACAATTGTTTTATAAAATAAAATAACCGCGCGGTAATTCCGCGCGGCGCAGTTTATTAACTTTAACTTTAATATTCAATTACGCGTTTTTGGGGCGGTAAATAAGTATTCTTTCCTTGCCTGACAAGGGAAACGTTAATTCAGGGTTGGTTACCTGAATTTCCTCGGGACTTTGGCAAAGCTTTTTTGCCGTATCCCACAAATCGTCGCCGGCGCAGGGTACGTATACGCTTACCGCGCTGTCGCAGACTTCCACGGGGTCGCCCTCGGCAACTTCCGAAAGGTATTTAACGTTCACGCGTTCGCACTCGGTTGCGGCAATTTTAAGTACCGCCTCCGCCTCGCACTCGCCCTCCGAACGCTGGCGGATATTCAAACCGCACACAGCAACGGAAATATTATCACAGCATTCTCCCAAGCCGTTAAGCGTGACCGAAAAAGGCAGATTGACCTCGGTGGAGCGGATTTCACCGTTCTGCTCGTATAAGAGCGTTGCTGAAACTCCGCCCTCTATTCCGTCAGAAGAACGGGCAAATTCCGCTTTCGGAAGCGAAGCCGCAAGGAATGCGCAGGTATAGTCCAGCTTGGCTTTCGCCGCGCATAGTCCGCTTATGCGCTCGGAATAAACCTTGACGTCCGTGCAGGGGGTAGCTTCCTCCTCGGCGTAGGTTAAGTTGAGCTTGCAGTCCTTAGAGAACGCGTCGAGTACGAGCGGAGTTTCCTCCTCCTCGAAATATCTGCCCGAAAAGCCGAGCTGTGCAACAACTTCGACCGAGCATTTGCCGCGTTCCTCGTTGACGCGTGCGTTTACGCTTAAATCCTTGATTTCCGCACGGCAGACGGCTTTGCGCGCAAGCAAGGCTTCCTCGCAGGGAATTTCGGATTTGAAAGGAACTATCCTGTCTAAGCTGACGGGCGTACCGCCGCGCACGGCAAGCAGGGAAAGATAAATTTCGCCGCTGATTTCCACCGCGGAAGCGCGGCAGATACAGTCGGTTATAAGAACGTCGGCGGCAGGGATAAGAACGTCCTCCGCGTTACAGTCAAAGTCGTCCTCGACCTCGCTTTCGCCCGAGAAGGTCACCGCCGAGTAAAGCTTTTTATTTTCGCACTTTGTAACGGCGCCTTCCGCGCCTGTAACTATATTGCGCTCCGCAGAGGCGTAGACGGAAATTTCCGCGCCTACTACAACCGCGACGAGCCAACTTGAACCGTCGCGCTTAATCTGCGTTTTTTCACAGTTAAGGCTGCAAAGCGAACGGTGCGCAGGGGCAAGATTTTCGTCGTCGGAATAGTGCGTGAATTCCGCGCCCTTTTGTACGCGGCAAAGCTTTCCTTCGCCGTCCGCGTAGACGAGCGAGCACACCAGCCTTCCGCCGTAATTTACCCTGCCTGAGGAAACCTCGCACGAGGACAGGGAAACCTGCGGAAACACCGCAACGGCTTCGCCTATTTCCTGACCGGAAAATTTGATTTCTACTATGGACTGCGATTTAATTACGGCGACGCGCCGCGTGAAAGTCCCCGTTTGGTACTGCGTTGATAAAGACATATTAACCCTCCCTCGGCACCGCCGAATGTATACAAGGTATAATATGCGCAGCCGCTACCCGTTATGACAAATTTTTTGTCAGGCTTTGCGAGGGTCTATTTTTACTCTGCCGCAGAGAATTTCCGAATACGAATACGCCGTTTTACCGAGAAAATTTTTATCGTCGGGGCTGACGGTAAAAAGCGACGGGTAAATTCCGCTTAAGGTCGCGGGGAAGGTCACAAACTTGTTCCTGCCCAAGTTCAGCTTTACGGTAACCGGTCTTTGGTAGAGGCTGTTCACCGCCTCTTTGATTGCGTTTATTGTTATATTTGCTTTAATCATAAAATAATTATTGCCAAAAATAGCCAAAATTATGCGCCCGACGGCTTAATGCCGTCGGGCGCAGTAATTATTTAGCTGAATTAATTTTTAAAAATCGTCGTCATCGTCTTCGTCGTCGAAGTCGTCGTCATCGTCGTATTCGTCATCCTCCAAATCCGAAAGCGAGTCCACGTCGTCGTCAAAGAAGTCGTCATCGTTCGCTTCTTCGGATTCTTCGTCTTCCATATCGGCGTCAAGCTCCTCCTGCAAGGTTTCGTCGTCGATAGTCAAATCGCCGTCGTCTTCCTCGTCAAGATAATTCTTCCATTCCTCGTCCTTTTCGGGATCGATTTCATCTTCCTCGTATTCGCTTTCCTTTTTGCAGGCTTCGCACATCTTTTCGCCGTAGCGTATTCTGTTTACGTTGCATACGGGGCAGACCTCGAACTGTTCAAGCTCACTGTCCACCTCCTCGAAAATTTCGTCGTCAAGGTCGGCGAACTGCAGCTTCCTGCCTTTGAGTTCGGCTATACAAACGTCGCAATACTCCTGTTTTTCGGCGTCAATATAATTCAATTCACATCTGGGACATTTAACGTATCTGACCATTTTTTTATAATTCTCCATATCCGCTTTATTACAGCGTATGCGCACGCCGCGCCGTGTGTCATACTTCGGTTTACGTTAGCTTGTTTTCGTGGTAACATTATATTAATTATCTATGCGTTTGTAAACTGTTTTACGGATATTTTTTACCGTAATTTTAAATTTTTTTGAAATTTTTTTTAGCGCGCTGTTTACGGGGTTAATATGTGCAACCCCCTTCCGCTTATGCGGAAGGGGGTTGTAAATTTTTAATAATTTTATCAGTCTGAATAAACGTCAACGTTCTTATCGTCGGTCGTGTCTACCTTAATGCGCTTTTTGGTGTAAGAAGGCAGCTTTGATTTCTTTTTCCTTATTATAATAAGCGTTACGACCACCGCCGCGCCGATAATTATAAGTCCTCCTGCAACCACTCCTACTATAAAGCCTGCCTTAGCGCCCTTGGAAAGATTTTGGAACCAGTCGTCCTTAACCTCTTCGGGATATGCGGGGAAGTACTGTTGCTGCAATGAGTTTAAATAGTTTTCGGAGTCGGTTTCGTTAATTTTGCCGAGAACCGTGTAATAGTAGTCGCGCTTGTTTGCGCCGACGGTTTTGCCGTTTACTTTTACCGTCGCGCCGAATTTAAGGTCAACCCATTCGGAAATTGTTTCCACGGTTTCCGCCGCAACAAACCCGCGGTAAAGCTCTAACGATTCCTTGGACCAAAGGTATTCTTCCTTCCTGCCCTCGATATCAACGTAGGCTTGAATAAGCTCGCCGATATATTCGCTTTCGCCTGTATAGAATGCGTATCTCAAAGCCTGAGGCAGATTTTCGAAGTTGCTTTCGTCGATTTCCGAAATTTTTTCTTCAACGCTTTCGTACTGTTCTCCCAATTCCTTAATCTGCGCATTGGTCATCATTTTGCCGCTTTCCGTATCGCGCAAGTCGCAAACCATAACGTATTCGTACTCGGTCATACCGGAAGTCTGCGTGCAGAAAAGAATCTGATCGTCGAACATTTCGGGCTTGTACCAGTTGCTTGACGTATCCAAATCAAGCACGCGGACGGCCGTATATTCGTCAATGTCGTCGGTTATGCGGAGCTCGTTATAGTTCTCGTATTTGCCGTCGTAGCAGATACGGTAAACCGTGTAGCCGTTACCGCCCGTCAGCGAATAGTATATATAGTTCTTATCCCCGTGAACGGCGGTAAAAAGCAAGGTTGCCTGTCCGTCGGTTGTGAGGAAAAATCTGTTTTCTTCGGAATACTTTGCAGGAATTTTTCCGTCTACGAGACTTAACTTTTCAAGTCCGGTAGAGCCTGTCACAAGCGCGCCGGTAAGCTCGCCGTTGTCGCCGTACAGATAGATATACGAAGAAGCCGAGCTTCCGTCCCTTATAAGGCAGTCGTCGTCGGAGGGGTTATTTGCAACGGGCTTCCAGTCTGCTTTTAAAAGATCGTCCGCCTTTACGTTGAAAAGTACTGCCGTGCTGTTCTGTGCGGTAGTGCGCGTATAATACAGATATCCGTTCTCATAGGAAGAAACCGTGTACTTTAAAGCGCTTCTGTCAACCTTGTCGGCTCCTTCGCCGTTAAAAGGCGTTACGCTTCCCGTCATTCCCTGAACTTTGCCGATTCCGTCGAAAACGAGCTTGCCACAGTTTACGTACAGGGGGTCCTTATCCGCGTCGTAATCGTCTACTATTTCGCCTAACTTATAGTCGTTGCGTTCGGTTGCCGAAGCAGAAACCGTATAAATCTGATTGTAGTAGCTCGAGAACGAAGTGTTCGTAACGTAATCGGTTACGTTCATTGTATAGAACACGCGGGGGTTGGTTAAATCATTCTTGTCGAAGGTGACAGCCGAAACGTTGTACGCCAACAGCGTGTCCGTTCCGGTTTTGGTGTTGTAGCTGTGAAGGTTGGTGTAGCTGGTTCCGTACAGATCCTCGTTGGTTGCAACGTAGAGAATGTAAACGGTGCCGTTTTCTTCAACGTAGCGGTACTCGGTTGAGTTGTCCGCAAGCTGCAAATAGTAATCTTTTACCGTATCGGTGCCGTCAAGTCGGGTGCTTCTGAACTGGAGATAGGAATTTTGCACGTCGCCGTTACCCGTCTTTTCGGTTGAGGGCGTAGTGTAATAAATCCTGTCGCCGTAGATATATATACCCGCATTCGAATTGCCTGCATAAACTATAGAGGGAACTACAGTCTGCACTGACGAATAGTTGCGTGCCGCCAAGTCGGTTTTAGAAATGCGCATAATTGCGCCCTTTACGACGTTGCCGAAGGTATTGTCCGCAGTGTAGCTTTCGCGTCCGTTGATAAAGTAAATATAATTACCCTTTTCAACGGCAAGTCCGCCGTTTGATATTTCTTCCGCGGTTGCGGAAATATCGCCGTCAAGCGGCTTAACTTTGTATTTGTTGCTGCACGCCGCCGTAAGCATAATGCCGAGCGCTACCACAAACGCGGCTGCAAAGCATATAATTTTAG
Organism: uncultured Clostridia bacterium; assembly: GCA_947175515.1. GTDB lineage: Bacteria > Bacillota > Clostridia > Christensenellales > Borkfalkiaceae > Coproplasma. The sequence continues at coordinate 15,599 of CAMWNA010000025.1, forward strand.
TAAAAGATTTGCGCATATTCAACTCCGGATGAGTGTAAAATTTCAGTATTTGCGATTTTGCTTTTTTACGCATATCTAATTATATACCAATCGTAATTTTTAAGCAATAAATTTCGGCTTGATTTTAACGAAAATTTACCAAAAGGAGATTATTTATTACGGAAAAATTCGCACTTTTAAACATATTGAAAGCTTTGGAAGGCTTGTCCGCAAATAAAGGCGGCAATAACGAAACAGGCTCAGCCGCCGAAACCGACTCGGCTAAACCTGCCTTTGCCGCGCCGTCCGCCTCCGCCCCTTCACAACCGCCGCCTGAAAAGCCCAATTACATGGCGGACGTTCTGGCTCGGCACGAGCGTATTTCAAACCGCGTAAATTCAAAAAAGTAACGGTGAAAAACGGCGGCAAAAAATTAAGCCGCCTGCGCTAAACAGCGCAGGCGGCGGAAATTACTTATTTAATGGTTGACTTCGTGTGCAGTCTTATGTGACGGGGTAGTCCGTTTATCCAAAGCGGCGAAATTTCCGCCTGAATTAAAGGGTAAATGTAGTGTACAAGCTCGGGCTTGACGTTCGCGCCGTCCTCGGTTATCCATTCAAGCGGCACCTTCTTTTCCACGTTTGCTATAAAGTGAACGTCCGCAGGCTCGGTTATGCACATATACGGGTCCTCGGAAACGCGCTTCAAGGTGATAACCTGACCGCTCATCCCCTCGAATGCAGCCTTTACCGCCGCACCGCCGGCATTGAACGCTTCCGTCATATCCACGCGCGCCATAATGTGCGACGCGCAGCGCTGCAATGAAGAAAGCTCAATAGCCCTAGTCTTTACTCCGTACTTTTCGGCTACCTTTCCGGCAAGGAAACGCGCCGTGCCTGCAAGCTGCTTATGACCGAACGCGTCAACGTAGTCTACGTGGTCCGCAAGCTCGCAAACGTATCTTCCGTCGGCAACCTTCACCCCCTCGGAAACGGCAATGACGATTGAACGGTTTTCTTTAAGGCGCTTGCCCATTCTTTCCAGAAATTTATCGATATCGAAAACTTTTTCGGGGAGATAAATTTCATCGACCCCTTCGCAGTCCTCGCCCTTTGCAAGCGCGGTGGCGGCAGTAAGCCAGCCCGCGTTTCTGCCCATAACTTCTATTATCGAAACCACGGGATAGTCGTAAACAAGTCCGTCGCGGATGATTTCCTTAGTGGTAGCGGCAATGTATTTTGCCGCGCTGCCGTAGCCGGGGGTATGGTCGGTAATGGCAAGGTCGTTATCTATGGTTTTTGGAACGCCCATAAAGCGGATAGGGCTTTTAATCTTTTCACCGTAGTCGGAAAGCTTTTTAATGGTATCCATCGAATCGTTTCCGCCGATATAGAAGAAAGCGTAAATATCCAGCTCTTTTAAAATTTTGAAAATTTTATCGTAGGTCTTTTCATTGCCTTCGATGTCGGGCAGCTTGTAGCGGCAGGAGCCCAAAAAGGACGACGGCGTTCTTTTCAACAGGTCCGTATCCAAATCGGTTTTAAGGCGCGTGGATAAATCAACAATGTCCTTATCCAAAAGTCCCTTTATGCCGTGAACCATTCCGTATACTGTGTCCGCCCCCCTGTCCTTTGCGGTTTTGTAAACGCCGAGAAGGCTTGAATTGATTACCGCGGTGGGACCGCCGGATTGTCCTACGATTACGTTTTTCATTTTTATCTCCCTTATTTTGCTTTTTCACGGCTTCAAGCCGTATATCTTGATTATAATATATATCCGATTAAAAAGCAATGATAAAAATGAAAATTTTTTACTTTTTTTGTAATTTTTTATAATTGCGCTAATCCCGATTGCCGAAAGACCGATTAATTACGCATACAATCAATCGGCAACCTCATTAAAAATCGGGTCGTCGAAAAATTGGCTTAACGGTACGCCCATTGCGCTGACCATTTCATAAATAGTTTTTATCGCAACCCGCTGTCTGGTTCCGTTAAGAACCTGCGACACGGTTGATTTTGCTATTCCTCCTTTTACGTAAAAATCGTATTGGGTAAATTTCTTTTCCCTCATTAATGAATGCATTCGGTTTTTAATTGCTTCAGCCAAACTCATAATTGCTCCTTTTGTTCTCAAACAAGAACCACACAATTAGATTATACAATTCGGCTGATTTTTACTAGTTCTCTATTGAGAACGCTTGACGGTTCAAATTAATAAATGATAGAATTAGGCTATGAAAACGTGCATGTTTACGGGGCACAGACCGCAAAGCCTGCCTTTCGGTTTTAACGAATCAGACCCAAGATGCAAAGAGCTTAAAAGACGTTTAAGGGTGTTGATACGTGAAATGATAGAAAGCGGCGTGACGCATTTTCTTTCGGGAATGGCGCTGGGTATAGACATTTACGCCGCGGAAATAGTTTTATCCCTGCGTGAGGAATTCCCCGAAATATCGCTTGAAGCTATAATTCCATGCGCAAACCAGTCGTGCAAATGGAGCAAAATGCAGGTTTTTAATTACTTTACAATATTAAAGCAATGCAACAAAGTAGTAGTTTTACAGGATAATTACACCCCTGACTGTATGAATAAACGCAACCGCTATATGGTGGAACATTCCGACTGCGCGATAGCGGTTTGGAACGGTTCAAACAGCGGAACCGGTAATACCGTCAAGTATGCGCTAAGTAAAAAGCTACCCGTAATAATGCTGCATCCTTACTCCTACTCCGTGCTTAAAATATAACAAAAGCTTTATAAAAAATAAAGGGGCTCGTTAGAGCCCCTTTAAAAATTAATTATTTTATTTTTTTAAGTACTACGGGTACCGCTGCCGCCAAGCCTGCAAGTATTGAGAATACTCCGCCGACGATAGCGCCGACGCCTATGTTAAAGTTCTCTCTGAGATACTTAACGTAGTCGCTCTTGGTGGGGAACATTTCGCCGTAATATTCCTGATAATAATGGGGCGAAAGCAGTAAGCCAGACATAAAGTAAAGCACGCCTGAAATTACGAACACAACTGCAGCCGCGATTGGAACGATAATTCCGCCTTTACCCAAAAGCGCAACAACCGTAAGGCAAATGCCGATAATAAGCAAAAGCAAAGGCAATATTGCGGCGGAAGCGTCAAGTATTTTAAGCTTGCCAAGCAAAGGGTGCGTTTCGCTTTTACCGAAAGCCGCTTCGAAGCCGCTGTAAGTGGTATCGCCTACTTTTGCCGCTACCGCAGGTGCAAACATCATAAAGATTGCAACGAGCGCAAGCGCTATACTTACACCGAGAATTATTTTGTCAAGATACTTTTTCACTGTAATTACCTCCTTTAAAGCGTCTTGCGCCGAACGTTACAGCCGCAAGCAAGTTTATTTTATCACACTTAATCGACGTATGGCAAACGATTTGATGATTATTCAACAAATTTTTTAAAATTGTTGCTTATAAAACATCTTTTATAAAATCGTTGATTTAAAAAAGAGCAAAAAAAACGCTTCATAACCATAGTTTTCGTAGAGAATCTTGCGGAAGCTTCGCGTAAAAAAATTCAGGCACAGCAGTTAAGCTATGCCTTTTCTATTATTATTCTTCGTGGACAAACTTGACTACTTGTAGCTTAGTTATATATGGTTATGTTTTTTATGCGCTAAATTAATCGGTTGTGTTTCTTCCGCTTTTATGATATAATTGCCGTAAGATATACGGTAATTTGTAGAGGAAATAAAAAGTGCTAACACATAATGGAACAAATACGATAACGACAGAAAGGTTAATTCTTAGAAGATTTGAATACGCTGATAATGATGCAATGCTGAAAAATTGGGTTGCTGATGAGAGAATACAATCATTATATTCCGAGCCTGTTTATTCTACAAAAGAAGCTGTGAAGGAATTACTTGATAAGTATATTGGCTCATACGAGAGAAACGATTATTACCGCTGGGCAATTATTGAGAAAAAGTCAGGCGTATGTATCGGACAAATAGCCTATTTTCTTGTAGATAATAAAAACAATTTTGCTGAAATTGAATATTGCATTGGCTCTGCTTTTCAGTGTAAGGGCTATGCAACGGAAGCTACAAAAGCGATTATTGCATATGGATTTAATAAAATCAATTTACATAAAGTTCAGATTTGTACAAAAACAATTAACGCACCTTCAAAGCGAGTTATAGAAAAATGTGGTTTAACATATGAAGGAACTTTGCGTGATTACTTTTATATGAACGGGGAATATGTTGGCAGACTTTATTTCTCTATCTTAAAAAGTGAATATGAACATTAAGTAAATTTCAATTTAACGAGGTAAAAGTATATGAAAGATAAAGCATTAGTTGTAATTGATATTCAAAATGACATTACAAAAAACTACAAAGAAGTAATCGGGAATATCAATTCCGCTATTGATTGGGCTGTTGCTCACGATATCCATGTTGTCTATATCAAACATAACAATTTATCGGCAGGAACCAGAACTTTTAAGCCCGACACTAGTGGTGCGGAATTAGTACCCGATATGAAAATTGTGTCGGAGAACATATTTGTTAAAAGCAAGGGCAACGCATTGACAAGTGAAGCTTTTGCCGCTTTTATAAATGAGAACGGTATAAAAGAGTTTTATGTGGCAGGCGCGGACGCAGTTGCTTGTGTGAAATCGACTTGCTATAATATGGCAAAGAACGGTTACAGAGTCCACGTTTTATCCGACTGCATTACAAGTTATGACAAAAAAAAGATCCCCGAGATGTTAGACTATTATGAGCGTAACGGCTGCAGCATTGAAACATTGAGTTAGTTGAATTTCAATTATTCTTTCTAAAAAAGCGTAGTTAAAAGCTCTCGAACGTTTTGTTCGAGAGCTTTCTGTCATCACTTGAAAGTGCAATTCTATAAAATTCAATTCCCCATGGGAAGTGCGCTTTTCGAGATGTCTCTGATTTTCTGAAATTATCTCTTTGAGAACTGAGGAGCGCGACGTGCTTTCTTCAAGCCGTACTTCTTTCTTTCCTTGACGCGAGGGTCGCGGGTTAAGAAGCCTTCCTTCTTTAATGCGGGACGGCAGCCTTCTTCAGCCTGCAACAGTGCGCGCGCAATACCAAGACGGATAGCGTTAGCCTGACCGGTATAACCACCGCCGTAAACGTTAACCAAAACGTCGTACTTAGCTTCTACGCCCAAAAGCGCAAGGGGCTGTTTAACTACGTATTGAAGAACGGACTGGGGGAAATAATCCTCGAACGCTCTGTCGTTGATTTCTATGACGCCTGTTCCCGAGGGAATAAGACGGACGCGTGCAATCGCCTTCTTTCTTCTGCCCGTTCCCCAGAATTGAAGCTTTTTCTTTATTGCTGCTTTTGCCATAATATCAATCTACCTCTTACCTTAAAATAATTTGAGCTCTTCGGGCTTCTGTGCCGCGTGGTTATGCTCCGCGCCCTTATAAACGCGCAACTTCTTTATCATATCTCTGCCGAGAGAATTTTTCGGCAGCATTCCTCTGACAGCTTCGTAAACCGCCAAGTCGCTTTTTTCGGCAAGCATTTTCTTATAGGAAATTTCCTTCAAACCGCCGATGTAGCCCGTGTGGTATCTGTAAAACTTGTCGTCAAGCTTTTTGCCCGTAAGCGCGACCTTGTCGCTGTTTAAAACTATCACGAAGTCGCCCGTGTCAACGTTGGGCGTAAACGTGGGTTTATTTTTGCCGCGGAGTATGGCAGCCACCTTGGATGCAAGCCTGCCGAGGGGGATTCCCGCAGCGTCGACAACGTACCACTTTCTTTCAACTGTCTCGGCTTTTGCCATATAGGTTTTCATTGTTTGCTCCTTATTTTGTATTTAAACAGAAAAAATTTATACTTATTTTTTAGCGTAAGATTATTTTATTCTTTTATAAAATTTCTGTCAAGCCGTTTTATATCGGGTTTTCAAAGTTTTTTATAAATTTTGAATAATTTTTATTTTCACTTAAAAAACGGTGATTTTTGCCGCTTTTTGGCTGATTTTTGAGTATTTCAGCCCTTTATGAGGACGGCTTTTATTCTTTTTACGCCTGCGGAAACGTTCTCCTGCTTGGCTATTTTAAACGTACCCAGCTCACCCGTGAACTCGGCGTGCGGTCCGCCGCAGATTTCCTTTGAAAATTCGCCTACGGAATAGGTTTTAACCTTTTCGCCGTACTTGCTTTCGAAAAGTCCCGTAAATCCCTGTTCCTTTGCTTCGGCAAGGGGCATTTCCTTCATTACAACCGGCACGTTTAATTTTATCTGCTCGTTGACCAGCTTTTCCACCTCAGCCACTTCCTCGGGCGTGAGCTTGCGCGAGAAGTTGAAGTCGAAACGCAAACGCTCCTCGGTAATGTTGCTGCCCTTCTGTTCTATATCGGGCGAGCAAACTTTTTTGAGCGCCGCGTGCAGAAGGTGGGTTGCGGTGTGCAGGCGTGTGGTTTCCTCCTTGTGGTCGGCAAGACCGCAAGCGAATTTCTGTTCGCTGCCTGCGCGCGATTTTTCCTGATGCTCCGCGTAAGCCTTTTCATAACCGTTTACGTCTACCTTTAAGCCCTTTTCAGCCGCCATTTCCACGGTGATTTCAACGGGGAAGCCGTAAGTGTCGTACAGATGGAACGCCGTTACGCCGTCAATCAGTGCGCCGTTTGCAAGGCTTGCGGCGACTTTTTCAAACTCGCGAATGCCCTGCTGTAAGGTTTTGGAGAATTTATTCTCTTCCTTTTCAAGCTCTTCGTAAATCTTGTTCGCGTTTCTTATAAGCTCGGGATAAACTTCGGCGTACTTGTTTATAAAGTTGCTTGCAACCTTGGATAGCGCGCCTTGGGGCAGACCCAAATTTCTGCCGAAACGAACGGCGCGGCGGATAATGCGCCTTAAGATATAGCCTTGGTCGGTATTCGAGGGAACTATACCTTTGACGTCGCCAAGCATAAAGGTTGCCGTGCGGACGTGGTCTAAAACTACGCGGAAAGCCTTTGAGACCTCCTCGCTTTCGCCGTATTTATGACCAGTGAGGGCTTCAATCTCCTTCATAGCGTTTTCGAAAATGTCCGTTTCGTAAACGCTGGTTTTACCGTTGAGTATGCAAAGAGTACGCTCCAAGCCCATACCCGTATCAACGTTTTTCTGCTTTAACGGCTCGTATTTGCCTTCTGCATTTTTATTGTACTGCATAAAAACATCGTTCCAGATTTCAAGGAAGGTGCCGCCTGCGGCGTTGTCGAAGTCGTATTCGCCCAGCTTGTCCGCTTCCGCATGGTTGCGGATTATGTGCATTTCGGTATCGGGACCGCACGGACCAGTGGTGCCGGCAGGCCCCCACCAGTTGCCGGACTTGGGCAAAAAGTATATGTTTTGGGGAAGAATTCCGCACTCCCTCCAAAGCTTTGCGCTTTCCTCGTCCTTGGGGCAGTCGTTATCGCCTGCAAAGCAGGTGACCGCAATATCCTCAACGGCGATACCGAGGTAATCGGGAGAAGTTAAAAACTCAAACGACCAAGGAATCATTTCCTTTTTGAAATAATCGCCGAGCGACCAGTTGCCGAGCATTTCAAAGAAAGTCAAGTGCGAGCTGTCGCCCACTTCCTCTATATCGCCCGTACGCACGCACTTCTGCACGTCGGTTAATCGCGTGCCCTCGGGGTGGCGTTCGCCAAGAAGGTACGGCACGAGGGGATGCATACCCGCTGTTGTGAAAAGCACCGTGGGATCGTTTTCGGGAATGAGCGAAGCTGAGGGAATTATTTTGTGTCCCTTGCTTTCAAAAAATTTTAAATAAGTCTGCCTTAGCGTTTCGGAAGTAATTTTTTTCATATATTCACCTTACTTTTTTAATATATCGTAGCCGTCTTTTTTATCCTTTATTATATATCCGAGCCCTGTCTCTTATAAAAAT